>CAYVSF010000285.1:0-4612 GCA_964453775.1 uncultured Bacteroidales bacterium | reverse complement strand
TCTATTTCATGAACTAATCCTCTAAATAGATACGCTACTGCTTCTTGTGGTGTTGATGGATTGTTTGATATTGCTTGAGTTGTGAATTCGTTTTGATTCATGTTCACTACAGTTCTTGCGCTGTCATGATCTGCAAGCCATGTTTTTAGAATAACTTCTAAGTTTTCATCTCTGTTAAAGAATTTTAATGTATCAATACCATTTGCATCTGTCATTCCAGTTCCAATAACTTGTGTTGTATCTGTTCCATCTAATGCTTTATAATTTACACTTATTGGGTTAGTTCCATCGTTTGAATTAATTACTAAACCAAAATTATCTCCTACTAAGAAATTTTCAATAAAGTTTCCTTCATATAATTTTATGTCTCTTGTTTGGTTTGTTCGAGGACCTAATACTTCAATAAAATAATTTATTGTATCTGAAACATCTTCGCCATTAATATAAGGAATATCTTCTTGGAATGTTACGTTTCCATCTGCATCTGTTAGCATAGTTGTTGCTGTTTCTGGAAGTCCTTCTTCCCATAATTTAACTTCAATGTTTGAAGCGTTTTCTTTTGTTAGTGCTTCTTTTGCGTTTGCATCTAGAATTGCTTTCCATGCCGTAGGGTACAACACGTAGGATGTATCGCACAAAGCTTCGGTTAAGTTTAAGGTATCAATAATTTCACGGTAATCGGCTAAGCCAAGAGTTAGTTTAAAATCAACCGTATCGGCTAACAAACGGTTTAGAGTAAACGCAGGTATAAAAATGTTATTAATGGTTGCATTTCCTGTGCTGTTGCTTGTGGTAGTATATACTTGGCCTGATTCAATGTTTTCAAGTGCAATATCTACTCCTTGCATGGCTAGCTGTTCGTAATTGCTTACATAGATCTGTAAATCGGCATAAAATTCGGGCCAGGGTGTCATCTCAAAATCAATATTATTCTGATTTAGCATATCAATATCTTTTGTAATTTCTAACGTTTGGTAGGTATCAACATCATCAGGATCATCTAATCTGAATATAAATGTATTAATATCGCTTTTTGCAGATTTTAAAGAATTTGTTTTATCCTTATCATTTACCGAAGAATAAACTGTTTCTGCACCATTTAATGGCAGCATTGAAAGTATTATTTTCTTGGCAGGGTGCACTCCATCCGAAAATAATAATATATTTTCAGAAAGGCCTGTAATATTTATCTTACTTATATATTCATTGCTTCCTGTTTGAGTAAATTCCGTTGCAGCAATCGTTTTTCCGTTTAGTGTATATAATCTTCCGATTTGAATCTTATGCTGGCTTTTAATTTTTACTATTACTTGTTGGCCATCATAAAAAAGCCTTATTTCATCACTCTCAAAACCCGAAATTGGATTATCGCTTGTAATAATATCGTTTAGTTGGTAAAATCCGCTATAATCGCTCGTTGTGCTTTTGCGTTGTGTGGTATCGTTCTGGTAAATTGCTTCTATACGAACATTTTCCAAAGCATTGCCCGAAGTATTTCGAACATATCCTTCAATTTCCTGACTTTTTACAACTTGTGCCGATAATGAAAACAACAAACCTAAGCAGGCTGTAGCCAGGTATTTTCTTAGTTTATGTGTTTTTGGTGATTTTTTTAACATTAAACTCTCCGTATCATTATCAAAACCGCTGTAATAATTACGGCTTATCCTTTTTTTTAGATAATTTGATGTTGTGTATATAGCATGATTTGCCTTTTTATTTTTTATTGCATTACGGTATAGATTAAATGCTTCGTCGGTATATCCCAAACGCTGAAGCAAGTATGATTTATTCAATAAATACTCATTGTAGGCGGGCCTGTTTAATAAAGCTTGTTCAAGATTTTTATAGGCTTCGTAATTGGAATTGATGTGATAGTGTTTTTCAAATTCTGTATAATATTTATTTGCTTTTTGATAATTGAAAAAAGGTTTAACTGCAATATTTTTATTATCTATTTGCCTTGTAAATACAACTGAAGTATCCATACTAAATCTATTTAAGTTTTAAGCTGTAATAAAAATAGTAATTTTTATCACTATTACAATATTGATAATCAAGCTGGCTTTAAACTTTTTTGGCAGCGAAGCTGCTAAAAGGGTTTAAAGCCTTTCCAGTTGCCCGTCAGGGCAAAAGCGGGCAGGCAAAAAACAAAAAACACGTTTGTCATACCTACCGAACCAATCATTATAAAAACAGCTATTAAACTGCTAAGAATAGAAACAAATACTGTAATGGTCAGAACGTGATAAAGTTTGCTACTTGCAAAAACTGTCAAACAGTTAATTAAGATTCCTGAATTGAAAACACTGAAAAATTGAAAAGCAGTTTACCTATTTTCAAAAAAGCGGCTTATTTTATAACGATCTTATAGCCGTATTGCGTTTATAGTTATTATATGAACGTGTTTTTAGATTTGTAAGTGGTTGATTTAACGACTTTATCGTATTTCCGGTTGTATGTCGTTACAAAAGCTTTGTTTTTGTAGCATGTAAGAATTCGTTTCATCTTTTTGTGTTTTTTTGTTCGCTATTATAAATGTACATCATTTTTTTAAATCCCCGAAACCTAAAAACAATAAAATTTCTGTTGATTTCAGCAAAATACAATAACACACCTGCCCATATTTTAAACACAGGAAGCAAAATCAGAAAAAATAAAAAAATACTATGGAGCCGGCCCGTCGCGATTGCCGCCGGTGGTCTTACTTTGTACCAACTTATCGAACGGACTCACCACCGTGTTTAAAGCATCGTTAACAATATGCGTGTAGCGCTCGGTGGTTTTTATGCTCCGGTGCCCCAACAACTCCTGCACGTAACGAATGTCCTTGCCATCCTCCAGCAAATGCGTGGCAAAACTGTGCCGCAACATATGCAAATGCACACGCCGCTGTATGCCGGCCGCTTTGGCGGCATTCTTTAGTACCTTGGCCATGCTCCCGGTACTGTAGGGCTTGCCCGGCCAACGACTCTCAAATAAAAAGTACTGCGGACGATGTTCCGATAAATAGCTCTTTAATAGAATGTGCAAATGCTGCGAAAACAGGGTGTACCGGTCTTTACGCCCCTTGGCATCTTTTATCAGAATGCGGTTGCGCTTCAAATCTACATCCTGCAAACGCAAATTCTGCAATTCCTGCCGCCGCAAACCAGCTCCGTAAGCCAACGATATCAGCAACTTGTGCTTTTTATTGTCCAATACCGATAAAAGCGCCGCCAGCTCTTCCTGGGTAAAGTAATCGGGAAGGTAAAAGCCGCGACGCGGACGGGCCACATATTTATCCGACAATTGGGTCTTGTGCACGCGCTCGAAGAAAAATTTGAAGGCTGTTACCAGGTTGTCCTGGTGCGAGGTGGAACGCCCACGGTGCAATACCATGTAATCGCGTATCTCTTCGTTCTTTATAAAAACCGGATGCTTAAAGTTGAAGTACTCCAGAAACTTCATAAACGCTCCCAGATAGATGCTTTGTGTCTTTTTGCTGTAATTGCAAGCTTCCAAAATTTGTCGGTACTGCCGCTCGTAAATCCTACCCAGGCGGTAATGACCCAAAATGCGGTAAAGCTTGGTCTTTAAATCCTGAATACTGCAAGGCGCTTCCTTCTTCTCAAAAAGAAAATGGTCATGGGGCTCGCGCAACTGAAAATTATCATAAATCGCTTGAAAA
Organism: uncultured Bacteroidales bacterium; assembly: GCA_964453775.1. Classification (GTDB taxonomy): domain Bacteria; phylum Bacteroidota; class Bacteroidia; order Bacteroidales; family UBA12077; genus CAYVSF01. The sequence continues at coordinate 942 of CAYVSF010000285.1, read as the reverse complement.
TAGCTGTTCGCCTCCTCATTTGCCCCGGGTAAACGGTAGCGAGCCTCAAATAAATCGCGGCAGTCTGATCGAAGCTTCGCGATTTCAGAAAATTTCAGATTGGCATGATACACCAGGAAAAGCAACATTCTGTCGACAGGAGAGGAGATGCCCGTAAGCAATCCTTTCAGTTCTTCCAGCGGCAGATATAGCATCTGCTTTTTTACCGGATGCTCGTTTTTCATGAAAAAATACATCTTATCGCGCCCCATCACCCGTTCGTAGAAAAACTTTACCGCTGCAATGTATTGCCGAACTTGCGTGTCGCTAAGCCTTTTCGCTTGCTGCTTCAGGTAGCGGTAAATGTCCTGGTAGCTCAATTCTTTAACATCTGCTCCACGATGATCGAGGATAAACCGGCGAAAAAATCCGGTGTAAATCTCGTGCGTATGCGGACTCATCCGCTTTATCACCAGCATCTTTTCATACAAATCCATGCAATCCTGCTCTCCCGGCTGCAACTTGCGAAAATTGTTCCGGTTTTTTTTCGTGTCTTTTTCTGATTTTTGACCATTGCCCTTGCTTCTTACCAGCTTTTTCTCCCAGGCAGCACCCATGCGGTCCAGAATGCCGGTAAGCAGCAGGTAGTTGGCATTGTTCCCCTGAAATACCCAGCTTTTTTGCTTGCTTAGCCATTTGCCCTTACGGGTAGCGGCAAACTGCTCAAATAACTTAGGCTGGTAGCCGTGGTCAATATACAGGCGCTTCTTCTCCCGGTCGATGTGTATCAACACCTTTCTCTTTTTAACAATCTTTATTTCTGATTTTGTACCCTCCTCAGAACTGGCCGGGAAACTCAACTTCAAATCAGCAATATCCTTAAAAATCCCTTTCAAATAGCTGCAATAATCATCGCGAAAAGGAATGTGCCAGCATTGTTTAGTGGCGCTGAACAGTCTGCCG
>CAYVSF010000284.1:0-4612 GCA_964453775.1 uncultured Bacteroidales bacterium | reverse complement strand
GGGGGTAACCAAAAACATGCAAATCCAATATGTCATCATAATTATTTCTTTCTTAATTCCCTTGTTCATTTTGAACTTTAAGTTTGATTACTTCTGGATTCTTCCGCAAATTGGATATGGTTCTGTGGTATCAGATGTAATTAACGGGATTCCTCTAAGCGAGACCAAGCAACTCATTAATTCTTTGGGTCATGAGTTTGCGATGGTTCCATCTCCAGAGTTTGCCATGCCCTGGGATCCTGCGACCGGCAAAACCTTTTTCCAGTTTATGGCCATTGCTTTTTCACTGATGATAGGAACTGCCGGCCTTCCTCATGTTATTCAACGGTTTTATGTTGTACCCAAGGCCAGAGATGCGCGTTGGTCGGTTGTATGGGGACTGTTCTTTATTTGTATTCTTTACTGGAGTGCACCTGCGTACGCAGCTCTAGGCACACCCCTTTCAGCAAACCCGGAAGTGGGAAAACTTGCAAAAGATGCCATTGTTGTTTACACCGCTCAGCTTGGAAATGTACATCCATTAATTGTTGGATTTCTCGCAGCTGGCGGCGTATCAGCAGCTTTTTCAACTGTATCCGGATTGCTGGTTGCCGGATCATCTGCCTTTGCGCATGACTTATATGTTAAAGTAATTAATCCTGAAGCATCACTCAAAAAGCAATTGCTATACGCACGCCTGGCTACCGTGTTAATGGCAATAATCGTATCTGTAATTGCATTAGCGAAGCTCGCTCTTATCGGTCAATTGGTAGCGGTTGCATTCTCTCTGGCAGGCTGTACGATATTCCCATTGTTTCTGCTGGGGATCTGGTGGAGCGATTCAACCAAGCAGGGTGCCATAGCAGGCCTTATTGCTGGAGGCTTTGTTTCCCTTATCTCTTTATCCTATTTTATTGCTGGTAAAATGGGCGCCGTTTGGCCTTTTCACGATTTTGTAGATTACTGGCTTGGAGCCTGGTACTTTGCCTGGATAGGCGCACCTCTGGCAATTATCGTGAACATTATCGTCTCTAAACTTTCGAAAGAAACACCTCTGGAAATACGTAAATTTTTGGTTGAAAAAGTTCATTCATAATGGGTATCCATAAAAACAAATCAACAAGAGCGCTTGTAATCATACTAAGTGCTCTTGTTGTCATAAGTGTTCTAATCTCCCGTCATTATTACAAAGGTATCAATGACACGGTAGATCCCAGGATTAAAAAAGCCAGGTTGTTATATGAAAAGTATAATGATTATGCAAAAACCAGCAGCTTTGACAGCATTTTTGTGTTAATGGATTCAATTGAAACAATTTATTCCAAATACCCACATTATAGAAATTCTTATGAAATCGGGGTGCTCTATAACAACAGAGCTGCTTCATATCTAACCATGGCACTGCATATGGATGATTCCACAGCTACCGAAGGTGTTAGGAGAGATTCCCTTTTTTCCATTGCTGAAACAATGGTGCTTAAAAGTATTGCTGTCTATACAGCCTGGCTTGAAAGGTTTGAAGATAAAAACAGGGAAGAGATCAGGCAAAACATTGAAACCAACTTCTTAAATGAATTGGAACTCTCTTCTAATGCATCAGAAAAAGCGCTGATAAACAAAAGAATAGAAGAAATTGGGGAGGCCCAGTTTGAAACAAAACGGAGACTCTCTGTGAGTTATACAAATTTGGGAATTATAGAAAGATACCAAATGAAGTACGAAGAGGCTGCAAAACACTATAAAAAGGCTCTCGAATTGTGGGAACAAAATCTAACTGCTAAGAACAACCTGAATTTACTGTTGGGCAGGCCCCTGGAAAAACGCAATTTCATTCAAAAACTCTTCCCGGTAGATCGGGAAAAAACAGAACAAACTTCTGACAATTAGCGTTCTATTATTAACAATGAATAGCCTGGTAATGAGTAACGACAATGCCGGATATTGAAACGATGAAATAAAAACAGCTGACAAATCAGCTAAAAGAGCATGACAGGATACAAATATGCATTTTAATTTCTATGAAAGTAGCCATTATATCAGACATACACGAGGATATTATAAGTTTAAGGGCGGCCTTAAATACGATTGAGAAACAGCGCGCAGATAAGATTGTATGCCTGGGTGATATCTCGGGGTATAGCGTTCCCTACTACAATCACCTGGATAGAAGAAATGCTCATGAATGTTTGCAATTAATCAGGTCGAACTGTGAGCATGTTATTCTGGGAAATCATGATATGCATGCAGCAAATCTCACACCCGGGCAAAGTCCATTTTTTAATTACCCTGATAATTGGCATCAACTTGATTATCACGAGCGAAAACAAATTGCATCCGATAATATCTGGTTGCATGAAGAGAATGATATCGATCCGCTTTACTCGAGAGAAGATATTGAATACCTCAGGACCTTGCCCGAGTATGTTGTGCTTCCTTCTACCAGGGGAGATATTCTGTTCTCACATTATGTTTATCCGAATTTATCTGGCACCGGGAAAACCTTTTATACTTATTCGGATGAATTCAAGAAGCATTTTGAATTCGCACGGCAAAAAAAATGTCTTTTAAGCTTCTTTGGACATACCCACACAACAGGTTTGTTGAAAATCACACAAAAAAAAATCAGAAAATATGGATTTAAAAAAGTTACTGCCTTATCCGGAGAAAACGCTGTTAGTGTACCTTCCATTGTTCTGAACGGCAAAAGAAACGGTTTTTGCATTTTTGATATGAAAGAGAACACAGCGGAGTCATTCAAAATATAATGAAATTAAAGTAATGGTATCACGGAAAAAAAACAATACCTTCTTCTTTAGCATAATACTTCCATCTGTATTAGCTATTGGCCTTTTCATTCTATCGATTTTTGGAATTATTCTCCCTTCCTTCGAAAAGAACCTGATGGATAGGAAAAAAGAAATGATCCGGGAACTTATTAATGTTGGCTGGAGTGTATTGGATAAATACAATCAGGAATACGAAAATGGATTATTATTAAAATCCGAAGCACAGGAAAGAGCTATTAGGCAGATTTCCCAAATGCGCTATGGTCAGGAAAATAAAGATTACTACTGGATCATCGACATGCAACCTAACATGCTTATGCATCCCTATAGAAATGAGTTGGTCGATACCGATCTTTCGGATTATAAAGATCCGAATGGAAAACGATTATTTGTTGAAGCCGTTGAATTGACCAGAACAAGTGATGATGGTTTTATCAGCTATATGTGGCAGTGGAAGGATGATTCTAGTCGCATTGTTCCGAAATTGTCCTACGTAAAAGCATTTCATCCTTGGGATTGGGTTATTGGAACAGGTATTTACATTGAGGATGTAAAACAGGAGATTAACCAGCTGGAGAAAAGGTTAATTCACATTTCATTAGCAATTACGGCAATTATTATTGCCATCTTATTCTATATTATGCGCCAAAGCCTTCGCATTGAGAATAAACGAAAAGATGCAGAAAATAAGTTAAAGTTATCAAGACAGAAATATAAATCGCTAGTAGATGCCTCTACTGAAGGTACACTGATGATAGTGAGGGGACAAATTATATTCAGTAATTTTAAATTTTGCCACTTAATCGATTCCGATGTTAATGAAGTGTCCAAAATGAGTATTGAGCAACTAGTTGAGTTGAACTGGACTGATGTTGTCCAGTCATTTGACGATCCACAAAAATCAGTTTCTTTTGAATCGCGCATCAAATTTGGTAAGAATAAAGGAAAGGATATTGTACTGTCCGTATCAAAAGTAAAACATGGGGACAGCGATGGATATATTGTCGTTGTGAAAGAAGTTAGTTCCCAGGAAGTCATTGAAAAAGAAACAGAAAAGCTTTCTTTAGAACTGGAGACGGCATTAATGCTAATGAACCAGCCCCTTCATCATTTTGTTAGAGATATCCTAAAATGTCCATTTGACTCCTCTCTTCAGCAAATCATCGACATCATGACGAGAAAAGGGAGGGATATTGTTTTTATTTCCAAAGAAAATACGATCATCGGAGTGATCAACGAAAGTGATCTAAAGCAGCGGGTGTTGGCAAATAATATCGATTTGCAAAAACCCGCCATAGAAATAATGAGTTCTCCTGTTTATACGCTTTCTGATAACGCTTTTCTTTACCAGGCCCTGTTAGATATTAAAAATAAAAGGGTATCGCATCTTGGGATAACGAATGAAAAGGGTGCTATTTATGGAGAAATCGGTAAAAAAGATTTATTGCATATTCAGAGTAACACCATTAGTAACCTGATCCATGAAACAGAAATAGCTGAAGATATCCGGGAATTAAAGAATATCCATTCCAAATTACCCGTCCTGGTGAATGCTTTAATTGAGAGCAGCACAAAAACACGAAATGTAACGAACATTATAACAAATCTTACAGATGCCATAACAAAACGCGTTATCGAATTGGCCATTGAGGAGCTTGGACCACCCCCCTGCAATTTTGCGTTTATGGCAATGGGAAGCGAAGGCAGGATGGAACAAACCTTAAAAACCGACCAGGATAATGCCATTGTTTTTGAAGATCAAACAAACAGAAAGGCAGAGGAAAGCTACAGCTATTTTCAAAAGCTGGGAGACAGGATATCGCAAAACCTCGATTTTGTAGGGTATG
>CAYVSF010000283.1:0-4614 GCA_964453775.1 uncultured Bacteroidales bacterium | reverse complement strand
TGGAAACGATATGCATCCCTTTTGGTCTGAAAGTTGAGAAGGTTTCTGGAAATAGGTTCAAAATATACCGGTAAATGTGAATAGAAAAGTTGTTTTACTGTTGCTCCCTTTTTTCTTTTTGTCCCTGTCTGTCAGCAGTCAGGAAATTGTTTTTGTGGCCAAAGATAAGCCGCTGAATCAATTACTGCTCGAGCTCAGGGAGGAGTACAATATTTCCTTTTCATTCGATGATGATGCCCTTTCGAAATACAACATTAGCATCAGTGGAAGCTACGATAATATAGAAGCAGCTCTTGATGCTGTCTTAAATGATCTTCCGCTTGCCTATATGAAATCCGAAGAGGTCTTTGTCATATATCCAAAAGTTGCCAGGCCCAAACCAAAGCCCCCAAAGAGGGTATTTACTCTCACTGGAAGCTTTCTGGAGCGAAATTCCGGAGAAGTGCTCCCCTTTACAAATGTGATTATCAATGGAAATGGGATGTCTGCCGACGAGCAGGGAAGATTTTTATATAAGTCTGCGCGAGACAGCGTTTTCCAGGTCTTAATTTCTCATTTGGGATACTATCTTATGGATACTTTATTAACTGCCGGGAAGCACCATCAGCTTGCTTTAATTCCTGCCCAGGAGCAATTCGAGGAAGTGGTGATTCGGGAACAACTTCTGGAGAATTTCGTCTATACCGATTACGAAGCAGGAGTGGTGAAGCTCAACCATAATATTACACGTTTTTTGCCGGGTAGCAGCGATAATTCGGTGTTTAACCTGCTACGCCTGCAGTCGGGGATACTCGCAGCAGCAGAACAGTCTACCGAATTAATGATTTGGGGTTCCTACGAAGGACAAAGTCGGATTTTGTTTGATGATTTTGTACTCTTTGGGCTTCGAAATTTTAACGATAACATTAGTGCCGTAAATCCCTTTATCGTAAAAAATATTAAACTTATGAAGGCTGGTTTTGATGCAGAATACGGAAATTGTGTCGGGGGAATAGCACAAATCACAGGTAAGGATGGATATCAGAATAAAACCAACCTGGATGTTAGTTTGAATAATTATACGGTAAATGCCCTGCTACAATTGCCCATTGGGGAGCTATCTAGCTTTATACTTGGGTTTAGGCATACCTACTTCAACTTGTATAATAACAAGAACGTAGGCCTGTTCAAAAATCTTAAAACCCCCAAAGCTTCGGAACTTACTATCGAACCTGATTATAGTTTTAGAGATGTAAACATGAAATACGCCTGGCGAAATGAACGGGGGCTTTACCTAAATGCCAGCTTTTTGGGGGGAAAGGATGATTTTCGCTATACGGTTGAAGAGGAAATACTTCGCAGAGACTTAACGAAAGAAACCAATGAAGAAAACCAGCAAACAGGTGCTGCTTTGAGAATGGGAAAGACCTTTTCCGGAGGCTACAATACCGATTTAAAATTTAGCTATTCTGGACTTGAAACAGGTTTTAAAGATGCGTGGCAAATCGCTTTTCCTTCCAGTGGAAATATTATTCGTGAATACCTGCTTGAGGTTGATAATTACACGGAAGAGTTGAGCCTTGCCTGGCAAAATGAGTGGCGCATGAACGAGCATCATCAGTTTTCCGGGAATGTAGAATATACGCTGAACAAATCTTCCTGGGTAGAGGATTCCATGCAAGTTAACATTGTGGACCAGCAATTGAGGGGTAGTCATTACAGTCTAATTTTTCAGGACAGGATGACCTGGGGAAGCTTGAATTTCCAGGCAGGGCTTCGGATCAACTACCTGCCATATCTGGACAAAATCAATCTGGAACCCCGTTTGCATCTTTCAAAGCAATTGGGCGAGGTTATCAGCCTAAAGGCCGCTTTTGGCATTTACCGGCAGTTTGTGGCCAAAAGTTCAGTGGTGGATAACTATAACAATTACCGCTACATGTGGGTTGTTGCCGATGGAGAAACTTATCCTGTATTAAAAGCCTACCACTGGGTAGGTGGTCTTGCTTTCGATTTTAACACTACGAATATCAGTTTGGAGCCCTATTATAGAGCCACAGAAGGCCTAACCCGCTATATCAACCATCGCTTGATGGGGTATGAGACGATTTACCAGGGAAAGGGACGTAGCTATGGAGTCGATTTCTACCTGAAGCAGGAAATCAACAAACATACAGCATGGGTTTCTTATACCTTAAGCAAAACAGAAGAGCATTTTGATTTTTTCCCGGATGAGGACTACCGAGTTGCTCCCCATGACCAGCGGCATGAGTTGAAGTTGGCTGCGATGATCGATCTGGATCCCGTCTATTTCTCTGCCAACTATGTCTATGGTTCGGGATTTCCTATTTACATTTCCGGGACCAATCCGGCTGAATACGAACGCACGGCCTATAACCGCTTCGATGCTGCTCTTGTTTATAAATTCTCTGCCAAATGGGTCTTTGGGGAAGCAGGCCTATCTGTGCTCAATGTTTTTAATACCGAAAATGTCCTCTATTCGAACCTTGAGCGTGTCCCAACCGACCAGACGGCCTCCATTGAAATTTATTCCCAATCGGTTCCTTTTACCCCGACTTTATATTTGAAACTTGGCTTTTAACTCGTTATAAGTTGTTGTTCAACAAGTACTTTTTTTTGTTTTTTTATGCTGATTTTGGGCTCTACTGTTCTTCATAATTATCCGGGTTTATCTTAGTGCTGGGAGGCAATAAATGGCCCATTAAGATGTTCCTGCTTCTTGATCGGGGACGGGGAGAGGGAAAACCTAAATTCCCTGTTTTTTAATAGTGGGGTTCGCAACTTTCCTTCCTGTTCGATTGGATCACAAAAAGCCATTCCTCGAAGGCCGGAGGTCCAAAGCTCCCTTTGGCATTGTTCGAGAATCCATAGCCCTCTTTGGGCAGTCCCAGCCAGTTGGTATCCAGCTCATTGTTGCTGTTTTCATCGTGGAAAAACCGAAAAGCATACACCCCGGGCGGGAGGTTCCTGATGATAATGGTGCATTTGCGCTCCGTCACCGATTGGCTGTAGCCACTCAGCTCGTTCTTCTCCTCATCCAGCAGCTGCAGTAAGATTTTCCCCTCGCTGCTGCGCAAGTTCGTAATCTCCACCCGTAGCTGATGCTGCGCTCTAAGGTTTTTCAGCGGCACCAGCAATATGAAAATCAGAAAAACACATGAAATTATTTTTCTCATATTTCGGTATTTCCAGCCCTAAAAATAGGAAGAAAAATTGAGAACCAGTAAAAGGATGAATCCTACCTGCAGCATGCCTGGTTTATGGTATGAAAATGCATTTTGTTATGGGCCGATTCCAAAATCTAATACCTGTGAACAGGGATAATCGAAGAACTATGTTGTATCTTTGAAGAAACTTGATAATTTGCCCATGGTATTTCTTGAAAAGTGGAATATACGTATCAATAAGGTCGTGCAAAATTTCCTGCTTCACCTGGTTTTCTGGTATGGCAGCTTCCTGTTTTATGCCTTTCTTACCGGTGAAGATCAGATTTTTAAGGTCTACCTCAATTTTTTATCCATCGACGACCTGTACTTTGTCATTTTGGTGCTCAGTGTCTGCATTTCGCTGCTGTTTACCCTGGTTGACGGGCTGTTTTCTTACCGTGTACTGCGCTTTTTTCCCCGCCGGTTGATGATTTTTCTCAAATCTTTACTCTATTTGGCATCCGCTTTTATTCTGATATTGCTGGCTGCCCGATTGCCCGTGACCGTTTTTACCAAAGAGAATTACACGGAAATCCTCCGGATGCTTCCCGACATGGATATTCATTTTTACCGCTTCCTGGTCTATTTTTACCTGTCAGGTTTTCTCATTAATTTCCTGAAAGCCGTCATCAGGAAGGTTGGTCCCGGTAACTTTCAACACTGGATGCTGGGCATGCTCAACAAGCCCCTGGAGCAGGAGCGTATTTTTATGTTTATAGATATGAAAGATTCCACCAGCTATGCGGAAAAGCTGGGGCACAAGAAATTTAGTCATTTGGTGCAGGATGTGTTTAACGATTTGGCCGTGGTGGACAACTACCAGGCCGAAATCTACCAGTATTTGGGCGATGGGGCCATCATATCCTGGCGCCTGAAAGACGGTTTGCGGCATAACAACTGCCTGAAAGCTTACTTTGCTTTTGCCAGCGTGATTAGGAAGCGCAGGCGTTACTATAAACGAAGGTACAAGCTGGAACCTCAATTCAAGGCCGGTGCCCATGCCGGAAAAGTGATGGTCCTGCAGGTGGGGCAAATCCGCAGGGAGATTTCTTACAATGGCGATACCATCAATACGGCAGCACGCATTGAATCGGTATGCAATGAGCTGAATAGCAGCTTCCTGATTTCCGAAAATCTGAAACAGCAGCTCAAAGAACCCAAAGAGTTCACCCTGACCAAAAAGAAAGAAGTGGAATTGAAAGGCAAACGCCAAAAGCTGGATGTATATGCCGTAAGAGAAAAGCAGAAAACCAGGAAGAAAGCTAAAAAGCGGAAAAAGAAATAGGAATTACTTTCCGTGGTGTGCACTATTCAGCTGGGCCGGCCCGCAAGACAGTCGGTTGCTTTTTTAAGCCCTTTTATTAGGCTGGCGCTGCTCCATACATCCATCGTGTACTTTTGTGATAAA
>CAYVSF010000282.1:0-4629 GCA_964453775.1 uncultured Bacteroidales bacterium | reverse complement strand
CTGGGTGAAAACATTGCCGATCTTGGTGGTTTGAACATCGCCTACACCGGTTTTAAAATGGCCAACCCGGACACTGAGGGACAAAAAGTTGACGGATATACACCGGAACAACGTTTCTTCATTGCCTGGGCAAGAGTTTGGGCGCAGAATATCCGCGACAAGGAAATCATAAGAAGAACTAAGGAAGATGTTCATTCACTTGGTGTTAACCGTGTGAACGGACCTGTTAAAAACATACCGGAATTCCACCAGGCATTTAATGTGCAACCAGGTGATGCCATGTATTTACCAAAAGAAGAAATTGCTTCAATTTGGTAGTAATCAAGCATAAACATAAAAAAACCGCTTCCTTCCTGGTAGCGGTTTTTTATATTTCATCAGACATTATTTATCGAAGTGCAAGCCATTTTTAAAGGGCAGAAAAGTCATAAAATCGGAATGATGCACAATATAAGCTTCGGTTGTTCGCTTAATCATATCACCTTCTCCTGCATGTGCAGCAATAATATGGCATACTTCTGCCGGTACTCCGCACTCTTCAGCTAAAGCAACACCGGAAAACGGATGACGTAAATATTTACCGTAACGTCCCTGCACGGCTTTTCCATCTATCATTTCATATTCAAGTAATTTCCCCACATCAGCTAAAATGGCACCTGCAATAAGCACATCCATATCAACCGGTAAATCTTTCCCCATGAAATCATTTACCTTGTTCCCGGCATCTTTTGCAATGTGCACTACAGCACGTTTATGAGCCATGAAAGTAACCTCCAAATCAGGTACAAGTAAAGTAAAAGGAATGGTTTGCAAATCATCGGCGGTAAGTACGCTTCTTTCCAGGGCAATCTCCCATGTTTTTGCCACTTTTGCTCTCAGCTCCTCATCCTGGATCCATTCCAGTTCGGGCCATAGTTCTTTAACATCCTTATTCATAATAATTTTTTTTCGATTATATAAAAAGCCCGGCAAATAATTGTTGCCGGGCTTAAAATCCATTCTTATGCTAATTTTTCAATAATTGCATCGGCCATGTGCTTTGTAGATGCGGCTCCTTTCTGAATAACATCAGATTTTCCCGACATTTTCATCATATCATAGGTTTTAATTTTTCCTTCTGATACAACGTCAGCAATAGCAGCTCTTATTTTTTTGGCAATATCATTTTCATTGATAAAGTCGAGCATCATGCAGGCAGATTCTACCATCGCAATCGGATTCACAATCGACTCCGGATAATCTGCATATTTGGGTGCTGATCCATGCGTTGGTTCAAAAACACCGATACCGCTATCGGGATTAAACTGTGCACTACAAGCAAAACCAAGGCCGCCAATTAAACCGGCAAACCCATCGGAAACAATATCCCCAAACATATTACCGGAAACCAGCACACCATAATTCTCAGGATTTTTGGTTAACCACATCATTTGGGCATCAATATTAGTATTCCAAAGATCAATATCGGGATAATCCTTTTTTTGCATTTCCAGGGCCATTTTGTACATCATCCCTGAAGTTTCCCGGATAACATTTGGTTTTTCACAAACTGTCACTGATTTATATCCGTATTCTTTTGCGTGATCAAAAGCTGCTCTAAGTATTCGCTCGGTTGCTTTATGCGTAAAGATACGGGTAGAAACAGATAATTCTTCCTTAGGTACATCACCAAATTTCTTCATGAATTTGGGATGAGTTTTAAGCGCTGCATATACATCCTCCGGTGGATTTGTCCATTCAACTCCGCCATAAAGACCCTCTGTATTCTGTCTAAAAATAACAGCATCAATTTTTGGTTCCTCAATGTCATCTCCTTTACCACGACGAATAAAATTTAATGGGTTTCCTTTGTACGAGCGACATGGGCGCATACAAATATCCATATCGAAATGCTGGCGAAGGGCAACTATGGGGCTGGAGTACACCAGGCCTTTTTCTTTCAATGCTGGAGCCAACTCTTCGGCAGCTTCATCTTTGGGCTTGGATGTAATCGCACCGAATAATGCAATTTTATGCTTTTCAATTAAATCAATGGTTCGTTGCGGAAGCGGATTTCCTTCTGTTTTCCAAAATTCCCATCCGATATCGCCTTCCACATAATCTGCATCAAACCCTGCAGCTTCCAGTACACGAATAGCCTGTTCAAGTACAACCCGGCCTATTCCATCACCGGGCATTGTTACAATTGTCCTTTTTGCCATAAGTTTCTTTTTTGTAGGTTCAGTTTTAATAAAGGTAAAAATATAACAAAATTTATGGATTTCACAGACCTGTTCAAACATTTGAGCAAAAAAACAAAGAACTGCCGAACGAGTTCTTTTTTATTCGTTCAAAAAAAGATAGATTTGTACTTCTTCATAAAATCATTAACTAAATAATAAATAAGCTATGAGCGTATTAGATAAACTGGAACCTCAAATAGTTTGGCAATATTTTGAAGACATCTGCCAGGTGCCGCGTCCATCAAAAAAAGAAGAAAAAATCATTCAATTTCTTCTGGATTTTGGAAAAAAACATAAGCTGGAAACCAAACGAGATGAAATTGGAAATGTTTTGATCAAAAAATCAGCAACTCCGGGTAAAGAGAAGGTAAAAACAGTGGTGCTGCAAAGCCATATTGATATGGTTTGTGAGAAGAACGAAGGTACTGACCATGATTTTGACAAAGATCCGATAAAACCCTACATCGATGGTGACTGGGTAAAGGCAAAAGGAACCACTCTCGGCGCTGATGATGGAATTGGCGTAGCTGCCCAAATGGCAATTCTCACCGGTACAGAAATCGAACATGGGCCAATTGAATGCTTATTTACTGTGGACGAAGAAACCGGTTTAACCGGTGCATTTGCGCTGGAATCAGGATTCTTTGAGGGAAAAATCCTTATAAACCTGGATTCTGAAGATGAGGGGGAACTGTTTATTGGTTGTGCAGGAGGAATAGATACGCTTGCCTCTTTTAGCTATAAAACAGAAAAAACACCTTCCGGACAGGCTGCAATAGCACTGGCAGTTAAGGGACTTAACGGAGGACATTCGGGAGATGAAATTGACAAAGGACTGGGTAACAGTTTAAAAATCATGAACCGTTTCTTATGGACGGCAGACAATGAATATGGTATACGCCTTGCCAAATTTGAAGGTGGAAAAGCACGAAATGCAATACCAAGAGAATCGTTTGCTACCATTACTGTTGCCAGTGAAAACAAAGACAAAATTTTGAAAGATTTTGAAAAATTTGCCAATGACGTTAAAACTGAATTAAAGCTGACAGAGCCCAAGCTGGAACTTTCAGCAAAAGAAATTGAGCTGCCTGCAGAGGTAATGGATGAAAGTACCCAATTTTCCTTGTTAAATGCGCTTTACGCCTGTCCACATGGCGTTATTGAAATGAGCAGAGAAATAGAAGGATTGGTGGAAACATCAACGAACCTGGCTTCCATTAAAGAAATGGAAAATCAAACACTAAAAATCACAACAAGCCAGAGAAGTTCTGTAGATACAGCAAAAAAAGACATCGCCAATATGGTGGAAAGTGTTTTCCTTTTAGCCGGAGCAAAAGTAGATCATAGCGATGGATATCCAGGCTGGAGACCAAATCCGGACTCTGAAATCGTAAAAATCACTGAAGATTCATATAAAAAGCTATTCAATACAGATCCTATTGTTAGGGCTATTCATGCGGGACTTGAATGTGGTTTATTCCTGGAAAAATATCCCTATTTGGATATGATTTCTTTCGGACCAACCATTAAAGGAGCCCATACACCAGAAGAGAGAATTAGCATAGAAACAACCAAAAAATTCTGGGATCTCTTAATCGATGTATTACAAAAAGTACCACAAGAATAATCTTCGATATTAATAGCTTAAGCCTGCCTGAAACGGGCGGGCTTTTTTTATAAATCAACGATGGGAATTGAACTGAGTAATGTCAACATTTTTGCACCGGAAATAATCCTGCTCTTAATGGTAGCAGGATTTTTGGTGGGCTTCATTAATACCATAGCAGGAAGCGGTACGGTTATTACCTATTCCCTTTTTATGATGCTGGGTTTGCCTGCGAATTATGCCAACGGAACTATTCGCATTGGTGTTATCATGCAAACTTTAGCGGCTACCCTTAATTTTCGAAAACATAAAGCTTTAGATTTTAAAAAGGGCCTAAAACTGGCTATTCCCGTAGTTTTAGGCTCTGTCATTGGTGCACTAATAGCCGTAGAAATCAATGAAAGTATCTTTGAAAAAATATTGGCCGGTATCCTCCTGGTGATGCTCGTCTTTATTTTTTATCAACCCGAAAAATGGTTAAAAAGCAAAACAGACCTGATCTTCAAGCAGCCCACATTTGTACAACTTCTGCTATTCTTTGGAATTGGACTTTATGGAGGATTTATCCATATCGGGGTGGGAATTTTTTTACTGAGTGCGCTTGTTCTTAATGCAGGCTATGACCTGGTGAAAGCCAATGCCATAAAAGTAATGGTTGTTTTTCTTTACAGTCCTTTTGCCCTGGCTGTTTTTGTAATGAGCGATCATATTCATTACGGTATGGGGCTTATCTCAGCTATTGGCAATGTAATTGGGGGAATTGTAGGATCTAAAATGGCCATTTCCCATGGGGCTAAATTT
>CAYVSF010000281.1:0-4634 GCA_964453775.1 uncultured Bacteroidales bacterium | reverse complement strand
ACTTGGAATTACCAACATCAGCATTCCTTTCGATACACTAGCAGCCAGTGCAATCATTTTTGCGGTTGCCTCCCTGTTGGCTGGAGTAATTACTCAGCGATTGTTGATTCAACAACGCGGTGAGGAGTGGTTTAAAAAAGAGTTTTTACCCAAACTAAAGCCCATAAGTATAATCGCACTCTTAGTGACACTGGTGTTGCTGTTTGCTTTTCAGGGACAAAACATATTAAATAATCCGTTTATTATATTGCTTGCGGCCGTACCATTGGTTATCCAGACCTATTTTATCTTTTTCCTGGCCTGGTTCGGGGGCAAAAAATTAAAACTTCCGCACCAGGTATGTGCTCCGGCAGCTATGATTGGTGCCAGCAATTTCTTTGAGCTGGCGGTAGCTGTAGCCATTGCTCTTTTCGGATTAAACTCTCCTGCCGCTCTGGTAACAGTTGTCGGTGTACTGGTCGAAGTGCCGGTGATGCTATCGTTAGTGGCACTAGCGAATAGGTGGAAGTATTAATAGATTTATGCAAAAATCAAAGGTAAGGATAAGTTAAGTAGCTTATCCTTCTTTAATATCATTCCTGCAAGGCAACTATATTATTTCAAATTTGGGATTATTGTGCCTTCAATATAATTAAGAAAGCGGTTCCTTTCCCCGGTTCGCTTTTTACCGATATCTTTCCGTCGTTAAGTTCAATAAACTCTTTGGTTATCTTCAGGCCAAAACCTGTGCCTTCCTCGTTATTCGTCCCTTTGGTTGAAACAAAACTGTCTTTTTTGAATAGTTTATCCAGGGTGGCCTGCTCCATCCCTACTCCTTCGTCTTCAATAACAATGCTCGTGTTTTTGGTCTCTTCGTCCCTAAATGCCTGAATCGATATCTTCTTTCCTTCCGGTGTAAATTTTATGGCATTAGACAAAATATTTCGAAGACTCGTGACTATCATATTCTTATCAAGGTAGACGGTTAGTTCTTCATCGATATCCAGTTCAAGATTTAACGACTTATGAATAATCCCCTCTTTAAGAACAGAAAGCGCATCTTCGACTAATTGATGCACATCAACATGCTCTTTGTGTGCCTGGGTTAATCCATATTCGGATTTTCCCCAAAGCAATAAATTATCGAGCAGGTTATAGGTTTCTTCAGCAGACTTATGCAAATTCCGTATCAACCGATCCCTCCTTTCCGGGGGCATTGTCATATGTTTTTCAGATAATATTTTTGCAAGCCCCCTGGATGTCCCCATAGGATTGATTAAATCATGTGCAATAATAGATAGAATTTTATCTTTTGAAGCATTCAGCTTTATGGCTTTTTGATGTTCCTTTTGATAGCTGTGCAATACAAGAACGGCTATGAGCAACACAGAAACTGATACAAATATAGCGGCAAAAAAGGCATCGGTCATGCGTACTTGATCGGATTCCGGCATGGTAACAAACCCGGGATGATTAATTTCAAAAATCAATAAACCGCCACCTATCGAAAGCAATAAAACAAAAACAATTATTCGGGCGCTTCCTTTCAGGAACATCGGAATTAAAAAGGTCATAGGCATAAAAAACACCAATGCCGCTCCCAGCATTCCTCCATTGGCATACCACAGATAAATAACTACAGATAAAAGTAATAGGCTGTAGACTGTAAAAACAACTCTCGTATTATATTTTCTTCTTGCAAAAAAATAAAGTGCAAGCAAAATGCCTGTCCCCGAAAGCGTCATTAAATAAATTGGAGGCCCTAGTTTTAGAAATAAATCTGAAATAAAGGATAAAAAACCTGCAATCAGTGAACTAAAAAGTATCGCATTTAAAATCCGCTCCTCCAGTGAAAAATCATTCTCCTTCCCCAAAATTAAATCAAACAAACTCACCCGCTTTTTCATACCTCTTACTAAATTTCAATACCTCGATAGATAATACCCTTAATAACTGAAATCCCCCTAAAAATAATCCAGTTATATTCATATTTAGCTACGTATTATTTTCTTAAAAGTTCTCTTCATTTGAATTTTTAATGTCTTATTTCTGATAATTGCCCTTTTCTACTGTATCAGAAATCCTTATATTTGTGCTTTCATTGGTTTCCACGTCTGCAGTGCAGACAGGAATTAAAAGGGAATGCCGTGATCCGTTTTTAGCGGAAATTCGGCAACAGTTCCCGCTGCTGTGATTTTCGACCTAAATATTCAGGTCAGTTGTTTTCGATAGAATACCACTGTTTATACCAAACAGAACGGGAAGGTTTCGAAAACCGGAATAAGTCAGAAGACCTGCCAGTGAAGCTGATTTTGTAGCCTGCGGTGAACAGGATGCTTATCAGACGATGCCGGCCCGCCTTTTATCGTTTGCTGCAAAATCAAAATTTGAATCTGGGAAGTGCAGCAAAATGTTTCTAAACAAGAAAATAAATAAAACTTCATATTCACGGATAGCTAAGGGTATCCTAACTTTTGCATTCATGCTTTTTTGGGGGGTGGGCATACATCCGGCAAATGCGCAAAAGCCGGTAAAAACCATCGACATTGAAGAGGTAAGAATCCTTGGAAATGAGCCCTTCCTAAAAGAAACGGCCGGCCAAAAAGACCTGAAAATCGACTCCCTTGTTTTCCAGGATAAGATAAATTCCAGTTTATCGGAATTGTTGGCAGAGAACACCACCATCTACATCAAAGAACACGGAAGGGGCGCACTGGCTACAGCTTCCTTCAGGGGAACTGCTCCTTCGCATACCCAGGTCTTTTGGAACGGGATGAATATTAATTCGCCCATGCTGGGAATGGTAGATTTTTCACTTATTCCCGTGCACATCATCGATAACATGAGCCTTCAACATGGAGGCAGCTCTATCAGTCAGCAAAGCGGAGGGCTTGGTGGAAGCATCAATATCAACAACCAGGCCGACTGGCAAAACCGGTTTAGCTGGAAATATTCCCAGGGCGTTGGAAGCTATGCAAGCTATGATGAGTATGGACAATTAAACTTTGGAACATCCAAATTCCAATCAAAAACCCGACTGTACCACAACTACTCTGAAAACGCTTATGCATATACCAATACGCTTAAAATAGAAACGCCGGAGGAAAGAAACAAAAATGCCGATTATCAAAAATATGGTCTTACTCAGGAGTTTTATTTGCGCCCGGATGATAACAATTACCTCTCGCTCAAAGGATGGTGGCAGGATGCCGGCAGGTCAATCCCCACGGTGTTGAGCTATGAAGGCGATAACCAATCCAACCTGAACAGCCAGCAGGATGACACCTATAAACTCATTGGCAACTGGACACATTACCGCCCCCAAAGCAAATATCATCTATCGGCTGGGTTTGATCATCACCAGTTACTTTACCAGCTGGAAAACAAGGTAAGTGGCACTGTTAGCAATACAGCCATTTATTCGCAAAGCAATATGAACAGCTTCCACGGAAAGTTCCACGCAGAAAATCGTTTTAGTAACAAATTTGAATTGCTTTATAAGCTGGATTACATTAATTATAATGTGGCCACTAAAGATACCGTCATCAACACTGGTTATGTAATCAATCGAAATGAGCTTTCACTTTTTGGGGGATTGAACTACCAGGCGCTCGAAAATTTGCGTTTCTCATTGATGCTGCGAAATGATTGGATACGCTTCGAATCTTCGCCACTCATCTACAATATCGGGGCCAGCTATAAACCTTTTGCAAAGGAAAGCTTAATCCTTAAAGCCAGCTTCGCCAGGAACTATCACCACCCTTCTTTAAATGACCTTTACTGGCAACCCGGAGGAAATCCCGACCTGAAACCCGAAGAGGGCTACACCGGAGAATTTTCATTGCAGTATATCAAAAGTCATAATCAACATCAACTCCAAACAGCATTTACCGGATACTATTCCAATATTAACAACTGGATAATTTGGCTGCCAAGTTTTAAAGGATTCTGGGAACCCTTTAATATCAGGCAGGTAAAGTCCTATGGGCTGGAATACAATCTAAAGCTATCTACGGAAATCAGAAATATTAAAATACAATTGCATGGAAATTACGGATTAACAAAATCGCTCAACTTTGGGGACCCCCTAAATTGGGGCGATGAATCCTATGGAAAGCAGCTGCCTTTTATACCTGTACATTCGGGCAATTTTATGGGGTATATCTCTTACAAAAAATACTATATCCGTTATCAATTTAACTCCTACAGCGAACGCTACAGAATGACCAGCAACAAAGTGGGGTTCGAAGATGACTCGGAAAGCCTCACCTCTGCATCGGGGACCACCCGCATGAACTGGCATTATCCCTATTATATGAATAACATGGCCGTAGGAAGAGAATTTGCGTACAAGCAATACCGCTTCGATTTGGAGTTGAAGGTCAACAATCTCTTCCACGAAGAGTATCGCTCGATTCTTGGAAGATATATGCCGGGCAGAAATTTTATGTTCCGTCTACTATTGAGTTACAATAAATAAAATATCATGCAGTTGAACTATCATAGAAAACACATCAGGCAGTTGACTTATATTGTTTTCCTGTTCGTTTCCGTGGCGTTCACAGCTTGTATGGATGATGAACTTCTCTCGGAATACAATGATTTGGATGTGGAGGAGGATACCAATTTGGTCTCTATCATTCAAAAACAACCCG
>CAYVSF010000280.1:0-4722 GCA_964453775.1 uncultured Bacteroidales bacterium | reverse complement strand
AAATAAAATTTGTTTTGTTGGAGATGATGAAGATAACAATATCCATATGCGCGATGCAAACTTCCTTGCTGAATTTGTAGACACGACTTACAAATGGTTCTATATTAATAAGTTATACCACGATGCTTTTAAGCAGGAATCCTCTGTAAACAACGAAAGCTACCCCGAAGTGAACAGGCTAATTAATGATCAAATCAACAACGGCGTTCTTATTTTCAACTATACGGGACACGGTGGCGAAAAAGGCTTAGCCCATGAACGCATCCTTGCCCTGGATGACATTAATTCATGGAGCAACACCAATAAGTTGGCCATATTTATGACGGCCACCTGTGAATTTAGTCGATTTGACGATTATCAACTCACATCGGCTGGAGAGCGTGTACTTCTCAACCCCAGGGGAGGCGGGATTGCCCTGTATTCAACAACGCGCTTAGTTTACTCCAGTCCAAACTATACCCTCAATAGAAAATTTTATGATCATGTTTTTGATCGGAATCAAAATGGAGAGCCTTTAACACTTGGAGAAGTTATGAAGCGCACCAAAATATATTCTGGAACAGGAAACAACAAGAGAAATTTCACACTGTTGGGAGATCCAGCTTTAAAGATTCCGGTACCTCAATTTACCGTTATAACAGACAGCATTAATAGCAAGCCCGTTGAGTCTGTTACAGACACGTTGCGAGCATTAAGCAAAGTTAACATTTCCGGACATATGGAAGACAACAATGGGAATATGGCGACGAACTATACAGGTACTTTATTCCCATTAATACTGGATAAGGAAAAAGAAATTACTACTCTTAGTAATGACGGAGGTTCTCCTTTTATTTTCGATGCCCAAACCAATGCGCTTTATAAGGGGAAAGTGAGTATCCACGAGGGCCGTTTCAAGTTTAGTTTTGTTGTTCCCAAAGACATCTCATACAATTTTGGAAAAGGAAAAATAAGTTACTATTCCACCGGATTAAATAAAGAAGGAAAAGGCGCGTTTAATAATTTCATCATTGGAGGATCAGCATCGGATATTGCATCTGATGAAAAAGGGCCGGAAATCAATTTATATATGAATAATGAAGACTTCATATCCGGGGGTGTAACGAACGAGAACCCTGTACTCTATGCAGTACTTTATGACAGCAGTGGTATAAATACGGTTGGAAGTGGGATCGGACATGACATTACAGCAATTATTGATGACAATACCAAAGATATTTTGGTGCTAAACGACTATTACAAAGCAGAGATTGACAGCTACCAGGAAGGACGCATTGAGTACCTTTTCTCCGAACTGGAAGAAGGAAACCATAATATTCGATTAAAAGTTTGGGATGTGTATAATAATTCCAATGAAGAATATATGGAGTTTGTAGTGGCATCATCGGCAAAACTGGCGATTAAAAATGTGATGAATTATCCCAATCCATTTACAGAAAACACCTCGTTTTTCTTTGATCATAACAGACCCAGCGAGAATCTTGAAGTATTGATACAAATATTTACAATAAGTGGTCGCCTTATTAAAACGATCGATACAATAATAAATTCCGACAGTTTCCGTTCTGAAGCTATCCCCTGGGACGGACTGGATGATTTCGGAGATAAAATTGGAAGGGGTGTCTATGTTTACCGAATTATGGTGAAAGCAGAAGACAGACAAAAAGCAGAGAAAATAGAAAAACTGGTAATATTAAAATAGGTTTTTGACAGGAATTAAATTATTCTATATTTGTCACGCTAAACATAAGCAGAAAGAAAAGATGAGGAAAATTGCAGGATTATTTTTAATTACTTTACTCCCATTGTACACTTTTGCACAAGGCGATATAACAACAGAGCAGTTGGCAGGTGCAGAACGAACCATTGAATATGCAGTGCCCTTTTTAACCATTGCAGCCGATACAAGAGCTGGCGCGATGGGAGACGTTGGGACCGCGACAAGCCCTGACATGAACTCCATGCACTGGAATGCTGCAAAATACGCTTTTATAGAAACTGATATGGGGGTTTCTTTATCTTATACCCCATGGCTAAGACAATTGGTGGATGATATCAACCTGGCCTATCTTTCGTATTACAAAAGACTGGATAATCAACAAACGATAGCAGCTTCATTAAAATATTTTTCTCTTGGAGAAATTATCTTCACTAACGAGCTTGGACAATATAATGGGCAACATACGCCAAATGAGTTTTCATTGGATGTTGCTTATTCCAGAAGATTCTCTGAAAGAATTTCAGGTGCTGTAGCATTCAGATACATTCGAAGTGATATTACGGGAGGAGCCTATGTGGGAGGCGCTGAAACCAAAGCCGGAAATGCAGCTGCTGCTGATGTCTCTATGTTTTACATGAATGATGAAGTGAGTTTTAATGGCCAGGACGCTACCTTATCTTTTGGTATCAACATTTCAAATATTGGAAACAAAATCTCGTATACAGATGTCGAGAAAGATTTTCTGCCCACACAACTAAGACTTGGTACCGCCTTTAAAATGCCTATTGATGAATATAATTCAATAACAGCAGCGCTAGACATAAGTAAGTTTCTTGTTCCAACTACACCTATTATTAATGACACAACTGACGCAATAATATACGGAATGGATCCAGATGTATCAGTCCCTCAAGGAATGTTACAATCCTTTTACGACGCACCAAACGGTCTGGAAGAAGAGCTGCATGAACTAAAATATTCTTTAGGACTGGAATATTGGTATTTAAATCAGTTTGCCGTGAGAGCCGGGTATTTTCACGAGCACCAGAACAAAGGAAATCGCAAATATTTTACTGCAGGTGTAGGACTCAAGCTAAATGTATTTTCGATAGATTTCTCCTATCTCATTCCACTAAGTCAAAATAATCCACTTCAAAATACCGTGCGATTTACGCTTGGATTTGATTTTGAAGCCTTCCGCACGCAACAAAGAGAACGCAACTAAATATGCCATTAAGAATAGGACACGGTTTTGATGTACACCGCCTAAAAAAAGGGGAGACGCTTATAATAGGCGGCAAAACTATTCCCTGGGAGAAGGGAACAGTGGCCCATTCTGACGGAGATGTTCTTTTACATGCTATATCGGACGCACTACTGGGAGCCCTGGCACTTGGAGATATTGGAACGCACTTCCCGGATACCGATGCCCGGTATAAAAATGCTGATAGCCTATCTTTATTGAAGGAGGTAGCTAGCATGGTTGATAAAAAAGGCTATCGGATCCAAAATATTGACACAACAATGATGCTTCAGCACCCCAAATTGAAGAACCATATTCCAGATATGCAGCTGAATATTGCCAACTGTTTGAATATCGAAAGGACACAGGTTTCCATAAAAGCCACCACAACTGAAAAATTGGGTTTTATTGGAAGAGAAGAAGGAGTTGCTGCAGAAGCAGTTGTTCTTTTATCTTCATAATTCTAATACAAGAGTTACCCCATCCGTGCGAAAAAACAATGCTCCAATTTAGCTGTTGATGATATTATGTTGTTGGATGTTTTATTTGAGGGAATTATTTTTTATATTTCAGAAACTTTTCCTGGAATTAAAACCTCGCATTTATTAGAGGTTGAATTTACCAAAATGCCCATGTTATGAAGAAAACAATTGTTTTGGGAGCCAGTCCTAATCCGATGAGATTCTCTCATAAGGCAGTAAAAAGCCTTATTCGTCATGGATACGAAGTAGTGCCAATAGGAATTCGCCGTGGAAAAATAATGGATGAAGATATCATCATTGGAAAGCCCGATATTAATCAGGTACACACCATCACCCTTTATCTTCGCCCTGAAATTCAGAAGGAATACTACAAATATATCATGTCTGTCTATCCCAAAAGAATCATTTTTAACCCAGGTACAGAAAACCACGAGCTTATAAAAATGGCCCTGAAAGAAGAAATTGAGGTAAGCATCGGATGCACTCTTGTAATGATTAATACCGGTAAATACTAGAAAGAAAATGATTGAAGAACTAAAAACACAGGAAGATTTCGAAAAAATGGTTAAAGAAAACGATGCCTGCCTGTTTTACTTCTCCCATGACAATTGCAATGTTTGTAAAGTTTTAAAGCCAAAGGTGCATGAATTGCTGGAAAGACAATTCCCAAGGATGAAGATGTACTATGTAAATACCCTAAAAACCCCAAGCATTGCCGGACAAAACGCTGTATTTACCGTACCTACATTAACTATCTATTTTGATGGCAGAGAATACATTCGTAAAAGCCGAAATATTGCACTGGCAGAACTTGAAGACGAGATAGAACGCCCCTATTCTATGGCCTTTGAAAGTTAACCTTCTTCACCTTATTAGAATTCCCAGCTAATAACATGAATATTTCCTTATGGTTAAACCCAGATGTGTCATTAGGAATGCCCGGTAAAATACAAATTTGGGTTAGATCTATTTTATTTTTATTTAGATCTGGCGACGGGATAGTATTTTTCTTAATTTAGTAGTATCAATATTTTATTATGAAGCTATTGAGAAAAAATAAAAAGAATCAAGAATCAATTGATTCGGATACTGATCCTAAAGAAAAAAATAATCTTTTTGATAGCTTTTTCCTTGAAATGGCCGGTTTATCAAGGTTTACAATCTCATTTTTTAGAGAATTTTTTTCTTTTCCCTTCGAGACCAAAGAATTCATCAGGCAGGCAGGTAAAATAGGGCTATCCACCCTGCCTATCATAGCGCTCACTTCATTCATAATG
>CAYVSF010000279.1:0-4736 GCA_964453775.1 uncultured Bacteroidales bacterium | reverse complement strand
AGCTTTTACCGATTGCTCGATAAAAATCATGGTACGGCGCACGTTGATATATTTCCAGTCCTGGCTGTTTCCATCAAGCGTTCTGGCGCCCCAAACAAGTGTGCCCTGTCCAACAAATGAACGAATAGCATTGATTGATTTTCCGGAAACGGTAACATTTAGATCTTCCTGGTCTTCGCTTGTAAGACTTACCGCAGGAGAAACAACCGAAGCCAGGCTTAAGTTAGCAGGTGCTTTCCATACACCTCGCGAGTTATCAACCATACTTAAGGCTCCAGCCATAGCTGCACTTGGAGGTAAAATATTCAGCTTCTTCAATACAGCAGCCATGATCTTCTTAAAGGCCGGACTAATGGTATTAAGTGTCTGTGTTAAAGTCTCGATATCGGCATTCTCATCCAATAATTTTTTAATCTCATTTTTTGCCTCATCCGCCTTTTTAGCATTATCAAACAACACATCTGCTTCTTTAGCCAGGAGTGTGTTTAATTCTTCCGGATTTACAATATTTTTGGCGTCAACCTCTTCTTTTTGGACGATAGCGGCATTTACATATGGATAATATGCTGCACTAAAAGCCAAAAAGTTCGAACCGATACCTTCCCGGAAGCGGGTAATGACATCATTCTTATCATGCGTTCTGGGTTTGTATCCGTCATATACATCCAACAATGCAAAACGATTCTGCATTTTAAAACCACAATGAACCAACATTGCCTGTTGCAATGCGAAGCAATCTCCCTCATCCAGCATTACTGCTTCAGGAATAGCCAGCATGGTGGGTTCTTCTTCTGCAACCAGTGCTTTAATCCCATCGGAAAATGCTTTTTTCGAGATTTCATTCACCTTAACCGTTTCTGTGGTTACTGTTTTTGTATTGGATGCTCCTTCTTTTCCGGTTTTTGCATCTTTTGCAGCAGTACCACCAGCTTTAGACGTTTCTTTCACAGTTTTTGTATATGAGCCTGCAGAAACAATATAACATGCACTGCCTCCATTTTCAAAAAACATGCGAATTCCATCAAAGAGCAGAAAACGAGCGTCTTTATCCTGTTGCACACTGTAGTTTTTTCCATCAATTGTAAAATCGTATCCCTTTTCAGGATCAGTTACTTCTACAATTTTAAATCCGGTTTTGAATCCCTCTCCAAAAGTGGAAAGGTATTCTGCAAAGGAAGAAATCCTTACCGGTTTATGAACCAAAGATTCACCATCTTTGACTACTTTTTCTGTGTACCCGATAAATGCAGGTACAGCCGTTG
Organism: uncultured Bacteroidales bacterium; assembly: GCA_964453775.1. Lineage (GTDB taxonomy): Bacteria > Bacteroidota > Bacteroidia > Bacteroidales > UBA12077 > CAYVSF01. Next base: position 3,474 of record CAYVSF010000279.1, on the reverse strand, counting down.
GGATTGCAGCTACTGAATTAGGAAAAGATTTCCTCTCTTCAATATAAACCCCTGGTGTTGCTAAAGTTTGTGCCATAAAAAATGATATTACGTTAATTAAAAAATGGTTAATATAGATTACTTAATAATCAGCTATTTTTGAGTGTTCACAATTTCATCTAATCCTTCACTACATCTATTTAAATCTTATATATAAACCTGTATTTCGGATAGATAATGTTCCTCATTGTAAGGCTTTAGCATATCGAATGGTGCAAACGCCATTTTCTTGAGGAGTGTTTTCTTACCTCCCTCTCCTTCCTGCTTTTTCAACTGTATTTCATAATTGTACGATTTTCTAAAAGGAATAGGTTTTTCTGAAATGAACGAAAAAGTTTTCGTTTCATCTTTCATCTCTTCTCCTGCTGCTTTAAATCCTACTTCACCCTTTTTACTGGAGACTGAAAGCTTTTTTACCCTCTTTAGATAATTGGGAATGATAAGGTACTTCCAAAACACCTCCCTGGCTTTAAAGTTAATGTGGTAATGGTAAGTTGATAATTCATCACCCTCCAGTTCCTCCATCACATTCTTTTTAAGTGCCGGTTGAAAAAAGAGTTCCACAAACCCCAGGGGTGAGCCTTTGGGTTTCTCTCCCATATGTATAAAAGAGGACAATTCATCTTCATTTCCAAAGACTTTGTAGTGCCCTTCAAGCAAGCTTCCTGTATTGATTTGAAATCCATTCTGTATCATGGTAACAGGCATCTCAGATTCTGCCTCTCCATTTTCAAGCGCAATTCGATAGTCTACACCACCCTCCGCATTATTTTCCAGAAGCTGCGGGGTATAATTATATAGTTCCCCGGCTCCCATAAATTCATTTTCATGCAATCTTACCTCATGTTTAGCTCCTGCATTCCTGTTGGAGCAATAGAATACTTTCCCCTTGCGATCCATTGGAATATCTGTAATATTTGCAAAGCAAGGATTTGAGGTAAATAAAAAGAAAGAAAACTTTAACTCTGCGGCAGAGGCTTGTTTTAATCTTTGCAGCAACATTTCTTTCCTTGATGTATCGCATAGAATGTGAAGCTCTCCCTCTTTGTGCCTTAGCAGCATCCCCATTCTGTCTATCAATTGAACTGTTCTTTTCGTAGGTATCAACTGAAAATTCTCAGCTGGTTGCCCCTCGTAATAATTATGGTTCAACTTAATGACAAACAGTGGTGTATATTGAAACTTAAGACTTATCATTTACTTTTTTTTGCTTTATCATGCATTATTTATATCCAATCAGGAAACACTCGAGCCCAGCCCCATAATATCGAAGCTATCCGAGATAATATCTTCACTAATGGTTACCATTCTTGTTTTATAAAGTACAGAGGGTAAGTATTTGCCTCCATGAACCCCCCAAATCTGACTTAATTCCTGGATATTGAGATTTACCATTTCAAATACCAGCTTTTCCACCGGATCCACAAGCTCGGGAGCATTCTGATGATTCATAACAGGGGTGTACTGAAAGTAGCTGATGGCTGCAGACAGCAGCTTCAAACCCTCCTGGTAATTGCTCTGCTGAAAATTGGATGAGAGCATCAAATACAAATACACATTAATGGGCTTCCTGGGTGTCCTGGAAACATGTGATGTCCGCTCCTGCTCAATATTAGCTACCGTCAGCAAAAGCTTATTCTGTAAATCTGCACTATCATCCCCATCCAAATTATTCAGTGACGACATCATCACAAGTTCTCCTGTTTGGGAAAACCTGTTGCTAAGATTATCATTTAATTTATCAGCAATTACCGATAACACATTACTAATCATTAATCAACTATTTAGGGTAAATCTTTTTCACTAATATAACGTCTGCTAAACAGGAGAAACAAAACTCCTCCAATTGTAAATCCACCAAGGAGAAATAACAATTCCCTGATCTCAAAATATCTAAGAAATACAAAAACAAAAGCAATAGTTAGTAGCACAATAGCCGATATTCCTCCTTTCAATACCAATCGGAATAAGCGTTTAAATTTTCTACTGTACCTGAACACGATAAAAAATCCCACCAGGCTTAATCCTGTAAATGCCCCAAACAAACGCAAGAAGGCTTTGGGCCGTTTAATCACAGACATGGGATTTTTCACAAATCGTTTGATAAATGGGAGCAACCTTCTGAACGATATCCGGTTTCTGCTGCGTTTAATTTTTTTCATCTTCTCATCACTATAGGCGAATTTATTCGCCAGCAACTTCCATAACTCATCGTGTCCGTTATCAAATCCCAGCGCCCATATTCCAATACCTCCAATCTTTTTCTCTTTTACCCAATCATATTTTGCAGCCAGGGTGACAGAATCTTCAAACCACAACTGGCGGTAATTATAGGCCATATCGCTATATGCATGGAATTTACTATAGCTTTCCATATCGATTTCACCTTCACTTTTGCCGGCAATTCTTTTGGCTTGCCGGTAGGAGTAGTATTGCACAAAATCACGAGCAGGGGAAGGAAACTTAAGATCATCCGTAATCCATTCAGCCCCGTAATAAGGCACTCCCAACAAAAGCTTCTTTGGTGTTACTCCATTGGCCAGATACTCATCCACAGAGCTGGCCAGGTTAAATCCATTCCACTTACTACCGTTATTTAGGGGTGCTACCGGACCTGCCAGCTTACTGTTCACCCCATGATATTCATACCCCATCATTACAAAATAATCCACATAGGTATTGATCTCCTCAAAAACATAGACGCTTTCAAAATCTACAGCAGGGAGAGCAATAGTGAGCATATAATCTTCATCTTCCTGCTTCAAACTGGTAGCCAAATCAATAATAAAATTGATAAAAGCTTCTTTCTCACTTGCCGGTGTATTTTCAAAATCGAGTGTAACTCCATCAGCATCTCTCTCTCGAATCAAGGTAATAGCAGTTGCAATAAGGTTCTTTTGGGAAGAAGATGATCTCAAAAATTGCCGGTTGGCATCGGCACCAAATAAAGAAAGCGTTAAGAGCACCTTACAGTCGTATTTCTTTGCAGAATCCACCAGGGCCGTTTCGCGCCAGTTGTGGATATCATCGTAGAAGCCTGTCTTGGGGTTCACCTCATATGAGAAATAAGAAATCATGGAAAGTAAAGAAAAGTTATAGCTCTTATAAGCATCTCCCGACCAGTAGGGATGCCAGCCAAAAACTTTGTAGGCCGTATCAAGCATATGTATTTTATCGTAGCTGAGGTAATTTGAAATCTTCAATTCTTTTGACCAGGCGGACTCAGAGTGTAACTCCTTGGAAACTGCAGGCCGCTTAACCGCTACCATTCGTTTTTTAAACAATTGGGTATCCTGCTCTTCCGAAACGTCTTTATCCGGATTCATACCCAATGCCATGGCTATTGAGTCACGGGTAGTCTTCGCCTTTACAGAATCGGATGTCGCATTCTGCTTCTTTGAAGCAGGTGCAGCTATTGCTTCTGTCTTTTTGCCG
>CAYVSF010000278.1:0-4743 GCA_964453775.1 uncultured Bacteroidales bacterium | reverse complement strand
CATCTATACGAACAACTTCATTCAATACCAGGTTTCGCACAGCCTCTTTTTCCACATCATGGTAATAGCGCTTTACCATAGATTCATTCACTTCGCCCTCTTCGCCAGCTTCCTCTTTCAGCTTCTCGATAAACCCATCCTGCAAAGCAGCAAAAGCTTCTGTGCGTTCATGCTTTGCCTTCTGATTTTTAGCAATTTCATATATCTCATCGTAACACTCTTTATGTGTCCGCTCCTTAAGATCTTCATCATTCTCTTCGTGGCAGTATTCGCGTTTCTCAATGTTCAACTCTTCTGCCATTTCTTTTTGGGCAAGACACTGCATTTTAATGGCCTCATGAGCAAAGCGGATGGCTTCAACCATTTCAGATTCTGAAACTTCATCCATTTCACCTTCAACCATCATTACATTCTCCATGGTAGCGCCTACCATTATATCGATATCGGCTTGTTCTATCTCTGAAAAGGTTGGGTTCACGATGAAATGGCCATCAACACGTACAACACGCACTTCAGAAATCGGGCCGTTGAAGGGAACATCTGAAACGCTAAGAGCAGCTGATGCTGCCAGTCCGGCTAAAGAATCCGGCGTAATATCTTTATCTGCAGAAATCAAATTCACTGTAACAAATGTGTCTGCATGATAATCGGCGGGAAACAAGGGGCGTAAAACGCGGTCAACCAAACGTGCTGTCAGAATTTCATTATTCGAAGGTCTTGACTCTCTCTTTAGGAAACCGCCTGGAAATCTTCCAAAGGAAGCAAATTTCTCTCTGTATTCCACTGAAAGGGGCATGAAGTCAACGTCTTCTTTCGCCTCCTTGGCAGAAACAACTGTCGCCAGCATCATGGTATTACCCATTCTTACAACTACCGACCCGTCTGCCTGTTTAGCAAGTTTGCCAGTCTCAATGGTGATGGTACGTCCGCCACCAAGTTCAATTTTTTTCTGAATAACTTTTTGCATAGTAAATTAAATCAAATTCGTCAATTTATCGGGCCTTTTATCATAAGAAAAAAGGCAATTGTAAAATTGCCTTTCTACTTACGCAAGTTCAGTTCTTTAATCAGTGCCCGATATTTTTCAATATCTTTTTCTTTCAAATAATCAAGTAATCTTCTTCTTTTACCTACCAGTTTTAAAAGAGCTCGCTGTGTACTGTAATCTTTACGATTGCTTTTTAAGTGCTCTGTAAGATGCGTAATGCGATAGGTAAACAAAGCTATTTGTCCTTCTGTGGAACCTGTGTTGGCTTCCGACTCCCCAAACTTTGTGAAGAATTCCTTCTTTTTCTCTGCTGTTAGATAGCTCATACTAATTTCTGTGTTTATTTTGAAAAATAGTTGATACACTTTAAGACGTGCAAAAGTATTTATTTTTTTCCATTTAGCAATAAAAAACACTAAAAAAGTTTATGTTACTACTTTCCTATCCGGCTTATATCTACCGTTTTATTCCTTTTGAAAAACACAAAATTAACATATTTTCAATGCACTTTCCAACAAGTATGAAAATCCAATAAGACCAAATAATAAAATTTATGGACTGGCAATACAATTGAATCCTCTTACAATAAGGAATAATCCCCTATTGAGGATATGGCAAAAAGCAAACAAATAAGTAATCGAAGCAAATAGGTTTTAAGAGGGTACTTCATAGGATGTAGTCGCTTAAAAAAAGCAAAATACAGCACAGAAAGCATAACAACCCCTATATTGACCCCCGCCAGAACATTTATACCAGGAGAATTTAGCAGCTTCATCATTACCGTAGCCAGACTTAAAGCAATTAAAACAGAAACATAAAGCGGTATACCAAATAACAGCTTACCCCTTACCGGAGATAATAGCTGGTAGCCGGCAAATAAATAAATCATGCCGGTTAATAATAAAAACATGAGTGCAAATCTGTGCAATAAACCCAAAATACCTAATAATGCAATAATGGTTGCTATCCAAAAAAGCAGCTTCTCAAACGTTTTCATAGATCCCTTTTATTTGAAATTAACCAGAACTGTTTTTAAGTAGTTCTACTCATTTATTCCAAAAAGATAGAAAGGTAACCCCCGTAAAAGCATGTTATACAACATAAATCAAAAAGGCATCAACAAGGCTAAAATTTCTTTTAGCGGTTTCGGGGAAAAACCAGTTTCCCTGTATATTTTGCCGGTATCTAACCAGGTCTTAACAGGTCGACGGGCAGGTTCATTCAGACTCGCCGAACTGACCGGCTCCAGCAAAGAGGGATTAAAACCCGCCTCTCTTGCAATAAGATAGGCGAATTCAAATATGCTAAGTTTTTCCCCTCCGGCAATATGGTAGACTCCTGTACTATTATGCTTAAGCAAGCTAATTATTCCTTTGGCTAAATCTTCATTCCAGGTGGGTGTTCGATATTGATCGTTGACAATCATAAGCTGCTTCCCTTCTTTCAAAGCATTATAAATCCAGGTAAAAAAGTTGGATCGTGCATAATGCATTTCTTTTCCAAAAACCAACACGGTGCGTATGATATTCCAATGAAAAGGATAGGTTTCAACCAGTTCCTCCGCTTCTAATTTTGTTTGTCCGTAATAGTTTACAGGCAATCGCTCATCTTCTTCCCCGTATAGCTCACGGTTGCCCTGGAATACAAAATCGGTGGAAATCTGCACAAAATATGCACGATGCTTTTTTGCTGCTGCAAGTAGATTCCTTACACCCCCGACGTTTACCTTCCTACATTCAACCCGGTGGTCTTCACAGTAATTTACATTGGCTTCTGCTGCTGTATTTATGATGATTTCCGGTTGGTATGCGTCCAAAAAATATCCCACGGCAGGTGCATGGCTAATATCCAAAAGTTCAAAAGCATATTTCGATTTATCGGTATTCTTATCGACACTCCTGGAGGTAGCAATAACTTCATACGCTTTTTCTCTCTGAAGACAGTCGAGAAGCTTACTACCAACCAAGCTATTGCTCCCGGTAATGAGTATTCTTTTCTTACTCATCATTTAAAATTTCGCGCAGTTTTTTGATTTGTTCGGGATTTCCCAGAACAAAAAGTTGATCTTCATTGGTGATTTTTACAGCTGGTGATGGATTTACTACATACTGATTGTCTTTGTTTTTTAACCCAATGACATTGGCTCCTGTTTGAGCCCTTATACCCCATTCACCAATGGTTTTTTCCATGAAACAACTGTCTATGTTTTTGCAGGAAATTTCTTCAATATATACATCATCGCTACTTTGTAGCATGATGTAGTCTAAAAACTCCACCACATCAGGCTGTGCAACGAGCTTAGCCATGCGCTGACCTCCAATTTTGTCCGGCATGATCACATTGGTGGCTCCGGCACTCTTCAACTTTTTTACTGTATTGAAATTGGAAGCCCGGCTGATAATTGTCAAATCCTGATTCATTTCCCGCGCTGTCAGCACCACGAATAAGTTGTCGGCCTCATTCGGCAAAGCTGTAATCAGGGCTTTGGCAGTCAAAATCTTCGCCTCCATTAAAGTCTCATCTTCTGTAGCATTTCCCTGAATGTAAAGATATTCGGGTTTTTCACGAAGCGAATCAATAATAGCATCACTATCGTCCACAATTACCGAGGTAACAAAATGACTGGCCAACTCTTCTACAGCCTGTTGCCCATTTCGTCCGTATCCACAAACGATAACATGTCCTTCGAGTTTCTCAATTCTGTTTTTCACTTTATTGTCTTTTATATAGTTTCTTAAAACTCCATCAACAATATACCTTGTAAGGGTAGTAACCGCATAAGCAAATATTCCGATACTGATCACAATAAGCATAGCCGTAAAAACCTGTCCCACGGGCGACAGGGGATGCACTTCTCTGAAACCTACTGTGGAAATAGTAATAATGGTCATAAAAAAGGCTTCATGCAAACTGTAATCTTCAATAAAAATATATCCCACAACGCCCATCAATATGACAAAAACCAATAACGAAAGGGCAAAATAGATCGACTTAAAATTCTCTTTCCTTAATGCGGTTGTTCTCATAGCTTATTGTGCAGAATTAAGTAATTTCCGATTTCACAATTTAAGCATTTTTTTAATTCACAGTAGCGGTTCTTTAATTGAATCAATCCCTGCGTTTCCAATGCTGTTTGTGCTTCAATGGAATGACCGGCCCAATATTTAACAATCTTATTCTTTTCCGGGGGAATGGCTTCCAGGAATGCAATGGCCCTGTCTTTCAATTCAGGTTTATCGCGCAAATCGCCATAAACAAAAAGAAAAGGACAAATGGTATTGATTATAATTGTATGGGCCGTGGATTTACCCAATTTCTTTTTCCTGCTCTTTGACTGTTCGAAAAAATGATAATGCCGGTTCCAATAGTCCGATGCGGAAACCTGCAACAGCTGCATCAGGCTTTTTAAATCTGAAAGCTGTACAACGGTACTTACTAAATTTGGATAGGCATGTAGCATGGCTGCCAGTTGCGCCAGCCGAAGCGTGGGAAATGCAGGTGGTCGCAGACGCATAAACTTCCAAAGCGACCTGTCCATTGGCTCCAGCCGAAACTTGCGGGCCAAATGCAAATACTCACTCCGCAACTTTTTATAATATTCATCTCCCTGCTTCCCTTCCAGAAAGCCGGCCTGACCAAAAAGCAATGCTTCGATTTGGTGCAAATCGGATGCATGGCGTTTTAATATCTTTAAAGAAATAATTTTGTTTTAAAATTCAAATCAAACTGAAAGTGTAACTAGCTTGATAAATACA
>CAYVSF010000277.1:0-4766 GCA_964453775.1 uncultured Bacteroidales bacterium | reverse complement strand
TTTTGGAAGAATATGGAGGAGGCAACAATTTCCTATCCTTTCAAAGCGAATGCATTTGATGATTTCCGGCAATTAATAGAAAAAGATTTTAAGATTCTCTCGCCATCTGACAGCAACCTTACACAGCTTCCCTATATCAATCAATTCATCAACAAGCAAGATGGAGTATATACCATCACCAGTGTTTTAAAGGTGGATGAGGAAGATAAAGCCTTGGTTTACGATAACTTCCAAAATAATAAAACATTAACAGTTTTTGACAACAAAACCCTTACGGAAGCCCTTATTTCTGCTTTAAAAGAAGACTTTAACAAATTGGTAGGCATCTCTTTATGGGTTGTATTTCTTTTATTGTTGTTAAGCTTCGGACGTATTGAACTGGCCATCCTCACCTTTATCCCCATGTCGGTAAGTTGGATATGGACATTGAGCATCATGGGCTTGTTGGGTATTAAGTTCACCATCTTCAATATCATTATTTCAACCTTTATTTTTGGATTGGGTATAGATTACAGCATTTTTATTATGCAGGGCTTGCTGCAGGAATACAAATACGGGAAACGCAACCTGCCTTCGTATAAAACTTCGATATTGCTGTCTGCTTTCACCACGATCGCAGGAATTGGCGTTCTTATATTTGCCCAACATCCGGCATTAAAATCGATGGCAGTATTGAGCATTATTGGAATTCTCTCGGTGATACTGGTGTCTTATACCCTCGAACCCGCTTTATTCAGGTGGTTTATAATGAATCGCAAGTATCGAAAAAAGGAAGCTTACAGCATTTGGGGATTGATACGCTCCATTCTTACATTTATCATATTTATCCTGGGATCACTCCTCATCACTATAGTAGCTTTTATAACCTTCTATGTCTTCTTTCTTAAAAAGAATAAGCGTGCCCGCCTGTTTATCCATTACCTGATTTGTTGCCTCACGCGCTTCCTGGTGCACATCATGATAAAGATTAAAACTATTGAGGACGAGCCCGATAAAAATCGCTTCAAAACTCCATCCATTATTGTGAGTAACCATCAGTCTGTAAGTGACCTCATGCTCTTGCTGATGCTACATCCAAAGATAATTATCCTAACAAAAGACTGGGTGCAAAAAAATCCGGTTTTTGGGGCCCTGGTAAAGCTCGTTGATTTCTACCCGGTAAGCATGGGGCACCATGATTTATTGGAGAAACTCAAACCTAAAATTAAAGAAGGTTACTCCATTGTTGTATTCCCCGAAGGTACACGTGCTAAAAATCACAAAATAAAACGCTTTCACAAGGGCGCCTTTTACCTGGCCGAACATTTAAAACTCGATATTCAACCTGTAATCCTGCATGGTAGCGGGTATATTCTAAGTAAAGGTGATGATTTGATGCTTAAAAAAGCACCTGTCCGACTACGGTTCCTACCCAGAATTCATCCAGAAAATCAGAAATACGGAAAAACATACTCGGAAAGAGCAAAAGGGATTGGACGTTACTTTCGGGAGGAATATCAGCAAATGATCGACCAATATGAAACACCGGGATTTTACAAGTATAAACTCATTCAAAATTTCCTCTACAAAGGTCCTGTTATTGAATGGTATATGCGGGTAAAATTATGGCTGGAGAAGAACTACCGGCATTATCACGAACTCTTGCCGAACGAAGGCCGAATTTATGATATTGGTTGTGGTTATGGATTCATGAGTTATCTCATGGCCTATGCAGGAAGAAACAGGCAGATAACTGGCATCGATTATGATGAAGAAAAAATTAAAGTGGCGCAAAATGGAAACGTGATTCCCGGAAATCTTGAGTTCATTTATGCCGATATAAACAATTACAATTTTGAACCGGCAGATGCCATTGTCATGAATGATTTGTTGCATTACCTGGCTCCCCTCGAGCAACAGAAGCTTTTAAAAGAAACTGCTAACTCACTTAAAGAAAACGGAATGCTAATTATAAGGGATGGAGATAGACAGGACAGCAAACACAAAGGAACGAAACGAACTGAGCTATGGAGTACCCGTATTCTTGCCTTTAATAAAATCAATAACTCATCCGGTAAATTAAATTTTCTGGGAGAAGATGACATTCGAAACTTTGCAAAAGAAAACCAATTAAGTTTTGAGAAAAGAGAACCCTCGAAATTTACATCAAATGTTATCTTTGTTCTGAAAAAAATAACAAATGAAACCCTCATCCACTTAAATACACGACAAGGACATGAACCGAGCTTGCGAGCTCACCGAAGGGAATAAAACATAGCTTGTCCCACAATTGCGGGAAGGGTTCCACGAGTATAGAAAACAAATAACAATATTTATCTACATATCAACTTGAAAAACAAACTTTTAACTAAACTTTATTCTCGTGAATAAAACAGCCAGAAAGATAGTAAAGAGAAGCCTTCAAGTACTGGTGATTATTTTGGGAACCATCTTACTACTTACAGCTTATATTTTTCTAAGCCCGGCCTTATACAAAGTCCCGGCCCCACTGGACACAGCATCTGTTCAAAACAAAATAGCAAGCACAGAAGATCTTTCTAAGAACAGCTGGATTCAAAAGAACGAGTATGGTCTTTGGGAAATGTACCTCAAAGGGGCTCCTTTTGAACGGGGGTACCTGGCAGGTAAAAGAAGCCGGGAACTCATACATAAACAAGAGGAAGCTTTTGTAGCTGAGATAAAACGAATGATCCCATCCGAAGGATATATAAAATTTTTGCGGAACTTTATTGCCATTTTTAACCGAAAGCTCGACAAGAATATACCCCAGGAATACCAGGAAGAAATCTATGCCGTATCGCTTGCTGCCTCCGATGAGTTTAATTTCATCGGACCCTCCTACCAACGTATGCTCAACTACCACGCTGCCCACGATATAGGCCATGCACTGCAAAATATGAATTTGGTTGCCTGCAGTGTCTTCGGAACCTGGGATACCTACAGCGAAGACAGCTCGCTGATTATCGCAAGAAACTTTGATTTCCATGTGGGGGATGAATTTTCCGAAGAAAAAATCATTCAATTCATGGAACCTGATGATGGCTATCGTTTTGTCATGATTACCTGGGGTGGTATGATGGGCGTTGTTTCCGGGATGAATGAAGCAGGTCTCTGTATTACACTCAACGCAGCAAAATCAGCCATTCCCACAAAAGCAGCAACCCCGGTTTCCATCATTGCAAGGGAAATACTTCAATATGCTGATGATATAGCCAGTGCAGACAGCATTGCACGTGAAAGAGAAAGTTTCGTTGCAGAGTCTTTTTACATCGGCTCAGCCAAAGATGAAAAAGCAGCCATCATAGAAAAAAAACCAAAGAACCAGGCTCTTTTCCAAACTTCTAAAAGTTACCTGGTGAGTACGAACCATTTTCAAACACCAAATTTGACACACCAACAGTACAAAGGAGCAGCTACGGATGATTACGCTACACTCTATCGATACCAAAGAATGGAAGAGCTCATCGACAGCCTGGCTCCTTTTAATGCAGCTAAAACGGCTGCTCTGCTTAGAGATCAAAAGGGTTTAAATGGTGAAAATATAGGTATGGGAAATGAGAAAGCGATCAACCAACTTATTGCACATCATTCCATCATCTTTCAACCCGATTCATTGCGCTTCTGGATATCAACCAAACCTTATCAACTGGGAACCTATCTTTGCTATAATTTGATGGACGCATTTCAAGCACAACCGCCAGAACCTCTGTATCGCCGTGAAAAAAGAATACCGGCAGACAGATTTGTTCAATCTGAAAAGTACAAGGATTTTAAAACCTACAGGGAGCTGAAGGAGGAAATAATCAACAGTGAAAACTTGTTGGATGAGACTCAAATAAACAATTTCATTCAGCTAAATCCCAAATTCTATGATACCTACAGAATTTTGGGTGACCATTGTGCGAAATTTGGAAAAAGGAAACAGGCACTAAAGCATTATGAAAAAGCACTTGAGCATGAAATAGCCAATTTATGGGAGAGAGAATCCATAAATAAAAAAATAAAACAATTGCAGGATTAAACCAATCGCAACATGTATATACCTGACATTGAAACGAAAAGCAAATCAGAAATTCAAAGTTTTCAGGAAGAAAAACTTCAATCACTCATTCATTATACGTATGAAAACTCAAAATTCTACCGGGATTTATTTGATACCAACCAATTAACTCCCCAATCCATCAAATCGATCAATGATTTGAAAAAAATCCCTCCAACCAGCAAGCAACACCTTTATGACCGTAATGCTGATTTTATTTGTGTTCCTTCGACCAGGATTATCGATTATATCACCACTTCAGGAACACTTGGCGATCCGGTAACTTTTGCTATGACAAACAAAGATCTGGATCGACTGGCATACAATGAATACATCTCTTTTGCAGGTGCCGGAGGAACACCGGAGGATATCTACCAATTGATGGTAACCATCGATCGCAGATTTATGGCAGGCCTCGCCTATTTTCTGGGCATAAAAAAACTAGGGGCCGGCGTTGTCCGTGTGGGTAACGGGATTCCCGAATTGCAGTGGGACTCGGTGCATCGTATTTCTCCCAACTGGCTGGTGGCTGTTCCGTCTTTTATCTTAAAACTCATTGAATATGCCGATAAAAACGGAATCGATTATAAGAACAGCAGTTTAAAGAAGGCCATGTGCATTGGAGAGGCATTATACACACCCGATTTTAAACTAAATACACTTGGGAAACGCATAAAAGACAAGTGGGATATTGAGCTCTTTACCACCTATGCTTCCACCGAAATGG
>CAYVSF010000276.1:0-4775 GCA_964453775.1 uncultured Bacteroidales bacterium | reverse complement strand
TTTAAATTCCATATCGATGATATAATAGTAATAATTACTAGCTCCTGATGAATACGTTGGTTGATAAACCGGTGACCAGTTGACACCTCCGTCAGTCGTTTTATAAATACCAGTCGTTGTACTTGCATACAGAATATCATTATCATCAGGATGCATTAAAAGACGACCAATTAACATTTTATCTGATGTTGGATACGATAGACCGGTTGTATTCCAGGTAGCACCTCCATCAGTCGATTTTAGCACGCCAACAGATTGATTATCGGCAGAATTTCCTCCTCCTAAAGACCACAAACTTCCGGCGTCACGATCTCCGGTGGCAATATAAATTGTCTGACTTGTGGCATAATCATCTCGAACAGCAATATCACTTACCCCTATAGCTTCGTTATTATCGGTTAAAACGGTCCAGGTACTTCCTCCATCGGTAGTTTCCCACAATCCTCCGGAAGGTGCACCTACCCAAAATGTATTGTTATCGCCTGGATGAAATGCAACCGCATTAATTCTGCCAAGTCCGGCATAGCCCCCGTCTGATTCGGTGGGTCCTAATGGCTGCCAATTTCCTAATGCAGGTGGCTTGGAGCTGCTTTTTTTATAATTTAGCACTTCTTTTGGTGTACTTTTCTCAGGAAATTCACCGGTAACCGGGTTTACATTTTGTTCCCAGTACCATTCCCAGCGTTTAAATTGCTTCCATCCCGGAGCTTTCACTTTTTCACCGTTCTCGTAATAAAAGCCGTTTACAACGCCCTTTTCGTTCCAGTACTCGTTAAAAACTTTCTGCATATCATGCAGTGTAACATTCCCTTTCTTTTCCTGTTTCATCTCCTCCAGCTTGGGAATCCATCCCTGTGCAAAGCTTATTTGCACTGTTGCCAGAAGAATGAGGAATAAACTTAACTTTTTCATTTTATAGCAGTTTTAGTGTTGAATTATTTAATTTGAAATTTTTTATACATCGTCTTTGTGGAATCATCTAATTCCCAGTCCAATACCAATCGGTAAGTTCCCTGCTCTACCTGCTTTTCTATGGTCTCAGGAATCATTTTACCATTATCTTTGCACCATGAAGATTTTTGATCCCAGGCAATTTCATAGCTTCCCTCTTTTTCTAAAAGGATACGTTCTGGGGGAGCCACACATGAAGCTCCACAGGGACAGTAGAGTATGGGAACATTCTCCCAACCACTTTTTGTTTGCATTTGAATAAGCAATTCTTTCGGATGCAATAGATCAACGGCATTATCGGAATCATTCCTGATGATAAAATTTATTCGCTCTCCGGATTTATATTCAGATTTTATATCAACAGATAAAGGACTCTGTTGTCTTTTATTCGCCGAATACACAGCTTTCTCGGCCCCCTTACAGCCTACTAGAAGTACTAGAACTGCAAGCATTACATACATTTTTCCCATAAATTTGAATAAAATGATTGAAATATTATATTAATTTAACAAGGATTCTTTTTAAAGGTTTAATTTTCGAGTAAAAATTTAATCTACAATAATAAAGAAAATTATAGTTGGAAAAAACTGATAATAATCAGATAACAGGAAAATTTTCGTCAACTCTGATGTAACTTTCCTTGCACATGGCCGTCATACTACAATACCTTTTAACCAAGCAAAAAAATATGGAATTACAAATCACAGAACTATCGAAAACTTATCCCAATGGAGTGGAAGCTTTAAAAAATATTAATTTGAATATCCCCACAGGAATGTATGGCCTTTTAGGCCCTAACGGCGCAGGTAAATCCACATTGATGCGCACCATAGCAAGTCTACAGGATCCAGATGACGGGAGTATAAGAATGAATGGATTGGACTTTTTGAAGGAAAAGCATGAAGTCCGCAAAAGACTTGGATACCTTCCCCAGGAATTTGGAGTATATCCCTCCATATCTGCAGAGGGCATGTTGGATCATTTTGCTGCATTAAAGGGGGTACATAATAAAAAAGAAAGGAAAGAGCTTGTTGAAGCCCTTCTACAGCAAACAAATTTAATGCATGCAAAAAACAAAAAACTCACCAGCTTCTCGGGTGGTATGAAACAACGTTTTGGGATTGCCCAGGCATTAATTGGAAATCCCCAGATCATCATTGTTGATGAGCCCACTGCAGGATTGGATCCGGCAGAAAGAAACCGTTTCCACAACTTATTAAGCGAAATTGGAGAAAATAAAATAGTGATACTTTCAACGCATATTGTTGAAGATGTTAGCGATTTATGTAAAAACATGGCCATTCTGCATAAAGGAGAAGTAAAACTTGAGGGTGTTCCCATGGAATTGATGGAAAACATAGAAGGTCGGATATGGGAGAAAACAATTGAAAAAGAAGAGCTTTCTACATGTAAGGAGAAATATAATGTGGTATCCTCCCGTCTTTTTGCAGGTAAAGTTGTGATACACATATTCCGCGAGGATGAGCCGGAAGATGGTTTTATAAAAATCAATCCCGACCTTGAGGATGTTTACTTTTCTACGATTAATGGTCTTTATCATAACGCTTAAAAATACCTGCTATGTTTTGGAAAATTTTTACCTTCGAACTAAAATATAAGTTTAGGAAACTGAACATTTACCTGTTCTGGGCCATTCTTTTTGGCTTGTCCTTTCTCATGGTAAATGCCATGGGAGGTCTTGTAGAGGGTGTATCAGTAGCTATCGGAGCCGGAGGAAATGTCTATACAAACTCCCCATACACCATCCATCTTATCATTTCAAGCCTTAGTTATATTGGAATTATAATTATTCCGGGAGTTTTAAGCAGTTCCATTTATCGAGACTATGAAAACAATGCGCATGCTTTGTTCTACTCATACCCCATTACCAAATGGGGATATCTTGGCGGAAGATTTCTGGGTGGCTTTATAGCCGTCATGTTCGTATATTCGGCAATCGGAATTGGGTATTATCTGGCAACATTTATGCCCTGGCTTAATGAAAACTATTTTGGGCCAAACCAGCTATATGCCTACCTTTATCCTTTCCTGACAACTGTCATACCAAATACATTATTTGCAGGTATCATTCTCTATGCTGCGGTAATATTTACAAGAAATCTTTTATCCAATTATATGATTGGGATTGCCCTGCTGGTACTTTTTGGCATTGCAGAAACTTTACTGGCCGATTTAGACAACAGCTTTGTGGCCTCTCTACTGGATCCCCTTGGGAATGCATCCCTCATGGAATCGACAAAGTATTGGACTGTGGCTATGAAAAACAGTATGCTTATTCCTTTGGATAAAGCCTTTTTATTAAACAGACTTATTTGGACAGGGCTGGGAGTACTGGTTTTTGTTTATGTCTTAAATAAGTTCAAATTCTCACAAAATGTTTTTACACTCACTTTCCGTAGAAATTCCAGGTTGCTGCTGGGAGGAAATTTTCGCGGTGTAAAAGTTAAAAAAATAAAGCTTCCCAGGGTTCATCAAAGCTTTAATATGGCGGCGAAAATTAAAGCATTTTGGAGACTTACGAAATTCGAATTTCTTAGAAGTGTAAAAAACAATTATTTTCTTGGAATTTTAATTACCGGACTGTTATTCCTGATTATCAATGGTGCACAGATTGGAAAAATGTTTGGCACGAATACCTACCCGGTAACCTACCAGGTTGCAGGTATGCTTGGAGCAACATTCACCCTTTTTATGATCATTTTTATTACTTTTTTTAGTGGTGAGATGATCTGGAGAGATCGCAATCATAAAGTGAGTGAGATTACCAATTCCATGCCCCTGCCCAACTGGACCTATTACACTTCCAAACTCACTGCTCTTTCACTCATAATGGTACTTCTCATGGCTTTCGTTATGATCGTGGGAATTGCCACTCAAGCGGTCATGGGTTACTACAACTTCGAACTCGACGTTTATTTTAAATACCTGTTTTTTATTCAATTGGTTGATTATTTACTTTTTTCTGTTTTAGCCCTTTTTGTTCATATTGTAGTCAATAACAAATACACAGGACATTTCATTCTAATCCTTTTTTGGATATTCCAGAGTTTCATGGGGCAATTCGGACTCGAACACAATTTATATCAATTCGCCTCTGATCCCGGAATAATGTATTCCGATATGAACGGATTTGGACATATGACAGGGCCTTTTGTCATTTTTAAACTCTATTGGATCAGTTTCGCTGTGATTCTTGCTATTTTGTCTAATTCGCTCTATATCAGAAATAAAGAAGAGGACTTCAAATACAGATGGAGTGGATTTAAAACAAATTTCAAGGGAGCAACCAGATGGAGTCTGCTCATTTTTATCGTTTTGTTTCTGGGGATTGGTTCCTTCATTTATTATAACACCAATATCTTAAATGAATTTACCACCAGTAAAGAGAGCATACATCAAAGTGTTGAGTATGAAAAAAAATACAAAAAGTATGAGCATATTGCGCAACCACGAATCATTGCAGTAAATATGAATCTGGATATCTATCCTGAAAAGAGAGATTATTTCTTCGAGGGATCCTATCTACTAAAGAATAAGACCACAACCCCAATTGACTCAATACTTGTACAATTTGAAGGCTCCCTGGATATCAACAAATTCCAGTTTGATCAAAAATTCAAAAAGGTTTACGAAGATGAAGAAATGGGTTTATGCATGTATCGGCTAGAAAATCCCCTTATGCCGGGAGATACAATAAAACTGAACATGCAACTTGCTTATATTTCTAAAGGATTTAGAAACAGCGGTTCAAACCTTCGGATACTTGAAAACGGGACATTTCTTACTAATGGCAGCCTGCCGGC
>CAYVSF010000275.1:0-4777 GCA_964453775.1 uncultured Bacteroidales bacterium | reverse complement strand
AACCGACTTCAAACAGAGCTTAGGGTGAGCCATATATTAATAAAAATTCCCGGGGAGCAAACACCGGAAGATACGGCTTATGCCTATGAGAAGGCTCTTGATATCATTAGACGTTTAGAGCAGGGAGAAAAATTTGAAAATGTAGCCAAAGGCACTTCTGATGACCCTACAGTGAAAAGAAATGGTGGAGATTTGGGATATTTTACCGGTCTTAAAATGGTATATCCCTTTGAAAATGCTGCGTATAATGCAGAAGTAGGGGAGATTGCAGGCCCTGTTCGTACACGTTTCGGGTATCATATTTTAAAAGTACATGACAAACGAAAGGCTAAGGGGGAAGTGAAGGTAGCACACATTATGTTGGTTATACCTCCAGATGCAAGTCCAAATTTTAAAGAAAACAAAAAACAGCAAATTTTTGATCTGTATCATCAGTTAAAGGAAGGTGCTGATTTTAGTAAATTGGCAAAACAGTATTCAGAGGATAGAGGTTCTGCACGACAAGGTGGCGAATTGCCATGGTTTGGTTCAGGACGGATGGTTAAAGAATTTGAAGATGCTGCATTTTCACTTGACCGCGTAAATGCTATTTCCAGCCCGGTTCGTACATCAGTGGGCTGGCATGTTCTTAAACTCCTTGATAAAAAAGAACTGGGTAGCTTTGAGGATATGGAAGCTGAGATCAGAAGGAAAGTAAGACGGGACAGTCGCGCTTCTATTGCAAGAGAGCGCCTGATACAAACAATTAAAACGGACAAAGGGTTTACGGAAAAAACGGATAATTTGATTTTGTTGGCCGATGGTACGAAGCCTGATGCAGATGAATTGAATGATACCTTGTTTGTCTTTAATGACAGACTGTATAAGTTGAAAGATTTTCAGAATTTTATTCATGAGGAGATGAATTTACATCAGGCATTGAGCTACCCAGAAGTGGAAGAAATGTATAAAAAATACATAGAAAGTGTTATTTTGGCCTATCAACGCGAAGAGCTTCCAGACAAGTATCCGGAATTCAAATACACGCTTAAGGAGTATCATGATGGTATTTTATTATTTGATATTACAGATAGAACAGTATGGACCAGAGCAAGTAAGGATAGCATTGGCTTAAAAAAATACTTCAAAGATCACAGGAATGAATATATGTGGGGAGAGCGTTACGAGGGAACCATTTATTATTGCGAAGACGAGGATGTGCTTGAGAAGGTTAAAAAGGGAAGCAAAGGAGGCCTTTTCAGAAGGGCATTATCTGATGAGGAGTTGCTTGATGAATTTAACAAAGAAGAGGAACAACTGCGGATTGAAAAAGGAACATTTGAAAAAGGCGATAGCCCTGTAGTAGATTATGAGATTTGGAATGGGGAAGCCCCTCGTATCTCAGAAAGCTATTTTAATCAGGGAAAGAAAATTGCTCCCAAACCCAAGAAACTTTCAGAGGTGAGGGGAAAAGTTATTTCAGATTATCAGGAATACCTTGAAGAAAAATGGGTAGAGGAACTGATGAAAAAATACAATTATCAGTTTATAGAATCTACGGTTAAAGCTGTTAAGGACAAATTTTAATGTTATGAACAAATTTTTAATAGTAATCTTTACGGCTGCTCTATTTCTTGGTTCCTGCAACAAAAACAATCAGGAAGAAGAACAACCTGTAGCCAGGGTGCAAAATAAATATCTGTACCTTTCCGATTTGGATGGTATGTTCAATAATAACATGAACGAAGAGGATAGCGCTGTTATCGCGAGGAAAATAATTGAGGACTGGGTGAAAAAACAGTTGCTCCTGCAAAAAGCAGAGGAGAATCTAGACGAAGAAAGTAAAGATATTGAGCGACAAATTGATGATTACAGAACCTCTCTTTTGCTTTTCAAATATCAGCAACAGTTAATTCAACAAAAGTTGGATACCGTTGTTTCCGATGAAGAAATAGCTAATTATTATAATCAGTATTCATCGAATTTTATTCTAAACCAAAATTTAGTTAAAGCAATCTTCATTAAAATCCCTCTGACAACACCAGATGTTGAAAGGTTGAGGCAATGGTATAAATCTGATGATTCAGAAGATAAGGCAAGAATGGAAGATTTTTGTTACCAGTATGCTGTAAATTATGATAATTTTAATAATAACTGGGTGGATTTTTCGCTTCTATTAAAAGAGATACCTACAAAAATTGAAGATCAGGAGCGTTTTTTGAAATATCAGAAATACATTGAAACCAAGGATGAAGAGTTTTACTATTTTTTGAGAATAAAGGAGTATAGACTGAAAAGCGATGTCCAACCAATGGAATATGCCAAACCAAAAATCAAGAATATTATTCTGAATAAACGTAAGTTCAGTTTCTTCGATGAAATGGAGAATAATTTATACAATGATGCGTTAAATCACAATGATTTTGAAATCTATTAAATAAGGAAAATATGACCACGCTAAGAAGCACAATTCTATCAATATGTTTAGTTTTATTTATTTTATCGGATAGTTCTGCACAAAAGGCAAGGATGCTGGATCAGGTTGTTGCTATTGTAGGAGAAGAGATTGTTATGCAATCTGACATAGAGAACCAGGTTCTACAGATGAGGGCCCAGAACTATTACGGTGGCGGAGATCTCAAATGTACTGTACTCGAGGATCTTTTGGTTCAGAAATTGCTTTTAAATCAAGCCGCTTTGGATA
The DNA here is from genome assembly GCA_964453775.1 of uncultured Bacteroidales bacterium. Taxonomy (GTDB): domain Bacteria; phylum Bacteroidota; class Bacteroidia; order Bacteroidales; family UBA12077; genus CAYVSF01. Next base: position 2,094 of record CAYVSF010000275.1, on the reverse strand, counting down.
GTATTGATGTGAGCATGACACAGGTGGAGCAAGAGTTGGAGATGCGTCTGCGTTATTTCATTCGTCAGGTTGGTTCGCAGCAAAAGCTTGAAGAATATTACAACAAAAGTTTGCAGGAAATAAAGGAAGATTTTCGACCTATTATTTACGATCAAAAGTTGACGGAGAACATGCAGCGAGAGATTTTCAGTGGTATTAAAGTTTCTCCACGCGAAGTAAGAGATTATTACAAAAGCCTTCCCAAGGACAGTATCCCCATGGTAAATGCAGAAATGAAAATCAGTCAGGTTGTTTTATATCCTCCGGATGATCATGAATCTAAGATGCGAGCGCGTGAGAAATTGCTTGAACTGAGGGAGCGTATCTTAAATGGTGAACGCTTTTCTACTTTGGCTGTCTTGTACTCGGAAGATCCGGGAACTGCCAGCAAGGGAGGAGAACTGGGTTTCCGGTCCCGGGAAGAATTGGATCCAGCTTTTGCAAGCGCTGCTTTTAGTTTACAAGAAGGCAAAGTATCTAAAATCGTAGAATCATCATTTGGTTTCCATATTATCGAGTTAATAGCACGTGAAGGAGATCAGGTAAATGTGCGTCATATCCTAATCCGACCTAAAGTTTCAATTGATAAAATGCTTGAAACAACACGAAAATTGGATAGTGTCGCGCAAATTATCAAGTCGAATAAGATGACATTCAAAGAGGCTGCCTTAAAGTTTTCAGAGGATGAGGCCTCGCGTAGAAACGACGGAATGATGATCAATCCGTCAACCGCTTCACTTTCGTTTCAAATGGATCAGTTGCCTGCTGCCGAGTATGAAGCGGTAAAAGATTTATCTGTAGGTGAGATTTCGGAGCCTTTCGAGGCCGAAGATGAAGAGGGAAATCCAATTTATAAGATTGTACGCATTGAAAGCAAGTCGGAACCACACCGTGCTACTCTTGAGGATGATTACAACAAACTGGAACAAATGGCCATTATGAATAAAAGAGAGGAAGTGCTTAATAATTGGATTGATGAGAAGCGGAGTAACACCTATATTCATATTGACGATTCGTTTATAAACTGTAGATTTTTGAAGCAAGGCTGGATTAAATAATCAAATATGAAGTATCGTTTCCTGATAGCGGGAATATTACAGCTTGCTGTCATCTCTGCGTTCGCACAAAAAACGGAACGTATAGAAATAAGAAATGCCAACTCCTTTGAAATCAGTGAAAAAATAGCAAAAGGGGTAAGGCGTTTTATAGGGGATGTTATATTTGAGCACAACGATGCTATCATGTACTGCGATAGCGCTTACTTTTTTCCAAAAGATAATATGATGCACGCCTATAGCAATGTGCAAATGAATCGAGGAGATACCCTGCACATGTATGGCGACTTTTTGCTGTATAATGGAAATACAAGTCTGGGGAAAGTAAGGCATAATGTACGCCTTGTAGATGAACAGGCCACGCTTACAACAGATTCTCTTGATTTCAATACACGAACAAATGTGGCATATTATTCGAATGGAGGCAGAATTGTTAGCGAAACAGACAGCCTGGAAAGTAGTATAGGTTATTATTATGCAAACGATAAGATGTTTATCTACAAGGATAGTGTGCGTATTAAGACCGAGGAATATTTGGTGCTTACAGATACTTTGCACTACAATACGGCCGATGAAATAGCCTATTTTTTCGGCCCCACTGAAATCTTCAATGAAGAGAATTATCTCTATTGCGAACACGGCTGGTATAAAACCGGCGAACGCAAGTTTCAATTTAATAAGAATGCAAAATACACCAACAAAGAACATATTCTTAAAGCAGATAGCCTGTTCTATGATGACAGCCTTGGTATTGGCAGGGCAAGGATGAATGTGGAGATGATCGATACTACACAAAACATGCTGCTTAAGGGAAATTTTGCCCATTATGTAAAAGAACCGGAATATTTCTTTCTTACCGATAGTGCTGTCATGATCCAAATCTCCGAAGGAAATGATTCTCTTTATATGCACGCTGATACCCTAATGTCGCACTATGATACTTCTGATACTTATCGTATTTTAAAGGGCTTTCATAAAGTTAAAATTTATAAATCCGATT
>CAYVSF010000274.1:0-4778 GCA_964453775.1 uncultured Bacteroidales bacterium | reverse complement strand
CAGCACCGAAATCCTTGAACTGGGCGGCGAAACCGTTGAATTGTCAGGAACAGGTGCTGATTTCACCAACAATACTGTTGAAGGCAATCATGGTATCATTGATATGGATGGTCAGTTAAAACTTACTGGAGATTGGTACAATAATGCTTCGGGAAGTACTGTTTTTTACAATCTGGATGCTTCCGGAGAAGTTATTTTTATGGGTTCAGCAGGTCAGTCTATAGGTGGAGGTAATACCACTGATTTTGAGAATTTAACAATTTCAAATAGTGCTGGTATAAGCCTTGGTAGTCATGTATATATAGACAGGGAGCTTTTAACAACCGGGTGTGATATTAGTTTGGGTAGTTCCAAGCTAATATTGGGCTATAATTCGACGCTTACTGGCTTTAATGCTGTCGATGGTATGATATTACCAGAATCGGGAAGTGTTATCAAACAAATAAATACAACCGGCATCTATAGTTTTCCTTTGGGAGAGGAATCGGGAACAAAAGAGTTTTCTCCGGTATATGTTAAGTTGACCGACCACGATGGTTTGAGTAATGCATGGATAGCTGCTACAGTTGCCAATGCAAAAGCACCACAAAATAGTAGCCCCACTGATTATTTAAATCGATATTGGGACCTGGATGCAGATGGTATTACCAACCCTTCTTTTAATATTACTGCCTATTATCAGGATGCAGATGTTGTTGGTACAGAGAGTAATATTTATGTTTTTCAATATGAGAGTACAAATCGCATTAGACATAATAAAGTACAGTTTTCATCAAATGAAATTGGTGTTGATGGGCTAAATGCATTGGGGCGTTTTACAGGCGAGGATGGAACAAGTCCAGGTGTTGCATTATCTGGAGGCCCCACCAGTCCAACAAATCAGTCTTCATTCCAGCTTACAGCCACATTTAGTGAAGAAGTTGAAAATTTCATTTTGAGCGATATTTCTGTAACCAATGGAACAGCCTCAAATTTGAATAGCACCGGAAATCCTGTTTTTACAGTTGATATCACACCTGATAGTGATGGTGAAGTGTATGTTGATATTCCTTCAGGTGCTGCACAGGATCTAGCTGGAAATGATAACACTGCTGCTGATCAATATAGTGTAGTCTATGACGGTACTTCTCCAGAGCCATCAATTACTTCAGAATCAACCAGTCCAACAAATCTTTCACCATTTGAAATTTCTATTGATTTTGGCGAGGAAGTGGAGAATTTTATTGTAGATGATATTACGGTTACCAATGGACTGGCCAGTAATCTACAAACCAGCGACAATATTATTTATACTGCCGATATTACGCCTTCTTCGGATGGAGCTGTAGATGTGGAAGTACTGCCAGGTGTAGCAGATGATCTTGCTGGAAATACCAATGTTGCTTCGAATATTTTCTCTATTAATTACTATGAAAATGCACCAGATGCAACAATTACAAGTGATGAATTGAATCCGACAAATGCAGATCTGCTAACATATACAATTACGTTCTCAGAACATATGAATGGATTCGAAATGGCTGATTTGGATATTCTGAATGGAACGGCAGATGATCTTTCCACTACTGATGAAATTGTTTACGAACTTACAGTTACTCCGGTTGGAGATGGTCTGATTTCGGTAACAGTTCCTGGTGGTGTAGCAGATTCCGATTTAGGCGTTCCGAATGTAGCTTCCAACACCTTTGAACTTAATTATGACGGGACCCCACCAACAGCTACGCTTACAACTTCTGAAAACCTCTTAACCAATAAGCCGGTATTAGAAGTAGGTATAGCGTTTTCTGAAGAGGTTGTGGATTTCTTACTATCTGATTTGAGTATTGTAAATGGTGGTGCTTCGAATATATCGACAACGGATAATGTCAATTTTGATTTTGAAGTAAGTCCAAATTCTGATGGAGATGTTGAGATAACCTTACCAGCCGGTATGGCTGAGGATGATGCCGGAAATGGAAATATTGCTTCCAATACGCTAACTTTTACCTATGACGGAACGGCACCGGAAGTTGCAATTACATCATCTTCATCAGGTACCATTGAAACGGATGTCTTTGAGGTTACCTTTGAATTTTCTGAAGCTGTAGAAGGATTTGAAGTGGCTGATGTTTCAGTTACAAACGGTTCAATTGATGGAGCATTTGAAGTGACTGATAATAGATTCTTTGTTGCAGATGTCACAATTGCTTCCGAGGGACTCGTAGCCATTGATGTACCGGCTGGAGCTGCTGAAGACAATGTAGGGAACATGAGTACTGCTTCATCTACATTTGAAATTGTCTATGAAATAGCGACAGCCATTGATGAGCAGGTTCCTGCAAGAGTGAAGTTTTATGCAGCTGATGGTGAGCTGATTATCAGAGTTGAGAAGGACAGGAATGGAACTTATGATAATGGTCAAATAGAAATATATGACATTATTGGTAGTCCTGTTGCAAATCTCAAGATGGATGGGAGACTGGAATACCGGATACCTGTTGATATGTATCAAAAAGTATATATCGTTAAGGTTAATGGTAAGCGCTCTACTATCACGAAGAAAATAATACCAATAATGCCATAATACAATTATTTTATTAAAATTAAAAAAAGACAAAATGCTTTTATTGGCATTTTGTCTTTTTGTTTTATAAATTTAGAGTCTAAAGCATCATAAAACCTTTATCGATGAAAAAATATATTTCCCTAACTATTTCCATGCTGTTATTTTCTACAGCCTTATTTGGTCAGATCAATCATTTTGGTACTCCTTTTATTAAAAACTACACCCGCTCAGAATACCAGGCATCAGAACAGAATTGGTCTGTTTGCCAGGACTCTAGAGGAGTGGTTTATGTGGGAAACAATGAAAATGGGGTATTGGTTTATGACGGTACTGAGTGGAAAAAGGTACCTAACAAAAACAATTCGATGATTCGCTCCCTGGCTGCAGCCGAAAATGGAAGAGTTTATGTAGGTGGTGTTTCTGAGTTTGGCTTTCTACGTCCGGATATCAAGGGTAATATGATTTATGAATCTCTTTCCGATCAATTGGATTCTATTAATTTTAGAGATGTATGGAGAACATATGCAGAAGAGGATGAGGTATTTTTTTGTACCAATACCAAAATTTTCAACTTCAAAAACGATACTTTGCAAAATGTGTTCCATAATCGCGAAGGTAGTTTTTGGAGTTTTAAGCTGGGAGACGATTTCTATTGGGGGAATTACTACGATGGCCTCATGAAAATTGAGGGTGATAGCGCACAGACTATTCCCGGAGGCATTTTCTATAAAGAGATGAATGTTTTTACTATTTTGCCTTTTTCTGATGATGAGGTTTTTGTAGGAACATTTTTGTCAGGTGCCTTTCTTTACAATACCAAAACTGGTAATTCAAGGAGTATTGATGTTTTAGGGAAAGATTACAGACAGGTCAATCAATTTTTGAAGAATGGTCAGCTTTATGCATCGGCAGTTTTGCCTAATGATGATTTGGTTCTTGGGACTTTACAGGACGGCTTAATTATTATTGATAAATCCTCAGGAAAAATTAAATACAAATTGGACAAAGCCACAGGCCTTAATGATCTTACCATTACTTATATCTATATTAATAAGGATGGTAATATGTGGCTAGGATTAAATGATGGAATCTCTTTTGTTGAGACCGCATCGCCATTTTCAAAATTTGAACAGGATGATGGGTTTGAAGGGCTTATTCCTACCATTATTGAATACAGGGAAACGACCTATTTTGGTACAACCACCGGCCTTTACAAAATTGAATTTAACAAAGATAATCTCCCCGTTTTTTATAAGTATCCTGATTTGGCTTATCCGACATGGGACCTTTTTACATATAATGCTCCGGATGGAAGATCAATTTTACTGGCGGGAACGAGCAATGGTGTTTATCATGTTAAGCAAAATAGTTCCGAATTGTTAACCCCGGAGAATCCTTATTTTACAAAAGAAATTATTCAATCCAGATTTTCCCGGGATACCTTATTGCTTGCTCATCAGGGTGGTGTAGCAGCTTTAATTTATAAAAACGGGAAATGGACTGACAAAAAAGATTATATCCCTGAAATAGAGCAGGGTAGGGTGGAACGTATCGTTCAGGATAACCAAGGCGTTATATGGATAGGTGGATCACTGGATAATATTATTTCCTATTCGCATGATGAAGGAATGAAATTTTATGATACAACTTCAGGATTGCCTGCCTTAACAAAAAAAGGCGCTATTTCTTATATCGATAATCAGATATATGTGTCAACATCCGAAGGACCTTATATTTTCGACAGGGATAAAAACAGATTTGTTTATTCAGATCGCTTTGAAAGTATCATTCCGGAGAACGCATCCTTATCAAAGATTTATAAAACTGATGGGGAAAATATCTGGATTAGCTGCAACAGAGAAGATCTTACAGAAGCTCTGTTTAACATTCACGTGAGTGATTCCGGTTTAGTGAACAACTCGAAACCATTAAGACGCCTTAAAGATATTACTGTGCAGGATATTTTTAAAAATGATGAAGGATACTGGATAGCAACAAGTGATGCTTTGTATTACTATAGAAAGGCTAGAGACTTTAAATTTGATCAGAAGTTTTACGCACTAAACAGGAAAATAATTGCAGGTGAAGAGCTCTTGTTTAATGGGAACTTTTATGAGGATACCACTACTTTCCGCTTATCACTGAAGCAATCGCTAAATCTTAAGAAGACGCTTGATTACAAGAATAATACAGTTACATTCCATTTTGCTGCACCTTATTTCCCCAAAGATGG
>CAYVSF010000273.1:0-4792 GCA_964453775.1 uncultured Bacteroidales bacterium | reverse complement strand
AGATCCAAAATAGTAAACCTACCACTTATGAAAACCCTGAAAATTGTTATTTACATCCTGGCCATTTTCGTTGCAATTATTTTAATCGTACCCATTTTTCTACCCTCCGGCTACCAGGTAAAACGGAGCACTGTAATTGATGCACCGGTAAGTAAAACATTCATGGCAGCAGCAGACTATTCCCTTCGCGAAAAGTGGGATCCATGGATTTTAATGGATCCTGAAGCAACAGTAAAAATTGAACAATCGCCCAACATGATAGGAACGTTCTATACCTGGGAAGGCGACATTATTGGCAAAGGGAAATTAACCATTCAAAATATTGAGGTCAATAAAAAAGTAGAATCAACCATAGAGTTCATAGAACCGCACGAGATGGTCTCGGATGTTTTCTGGACATTTAAGCAGAAAGGGGATAGTACTTTAATAAGCTGGGGGTTTAAGGGTGCGCTCTCCTACCCTTTTGAAAAATGGGCAGGTTTATTCATGGACAGGCAGCTGGGAGAAAGTTTTGAAGAGGGACTCAACAATTTCAAAAAACTTGTAGAAAGCATGCCCGACACAAAAGTATCAACGAGTGATGTTGAGCTTAGCAGCATTGAAGAACAACATGCTATAATCATGACTAAAGAGATTGAAGCGAACGAAATACAAAATGCACTTGGTGAAATATACAAAAATCTTATGACCAGCTTGCAGGAAAACAATCTAATTATGGATGGAATGCCATTTGCCATATATCATGAATTTGATCCAGAAGGTAAAATGCAAGTTGAAGCAGGATTTCCCATAAGAAATAAGATCGAACTGGAGGGAGAAATTTTCTATAAAAAGATACCAAAACAGAAAGCAGTTAAAGCCATACATTATGGAGATTATAGCAAAATAAACATGAGCTATATGGCAATAGAGGATTACATGAATGCAAATAACATGATTCCTGCCGGCGATCCAATGGAGGTTTATGCCACAAGTCCCACGAAGGCGCGGGATATATCGCAATGGAAAACCATCATTTATTTCCCTGCTAAGAAGTTATAAACATATTAACAAAGCATCGCAAATATTAAGAAAAGGACTGTTGATACAAAAAGAAAAAAATCAAATCAAAATTATTAGTTCTGAAAAAATATTCGTAATATTGCGCTCTGTTAAAATCGAATACAAAACTTAAATAAGATATTTGAGATGGATTTAATGAAAGCTGTTGAAAAAGAATTTACACGGGAAATCAATTTTCCGGAGTTTTCCAGTGGAGATACAATCACTGTTAATTACAAAATTAAAGAGGGGAACAAAGAACGTATTCAGAGTTTTCGTGGCGTTGTGATACAAAAAAGAGGAGTGGCTCTTTCAGCTACATTTACGGTTCGCAAGATTTCAAGTGGTGTAGGTGTTGAAAGAATTTTTCCTGTTAATTCTCCTTTCATTGATAGTATAGAAATCAATAAAAAAGGTAAAGTTCGTCGTGCACGTATCTTTTATCTTAGAAATCTTACCGGTAAAAAAGCAAGAATTCGCGAAAAAAGATTTTAATACAACATATGCATTATCAAAAAAAGGATGTCTTTCGGCATCCTTTTTTTTTGCTGATGGCAGTTTTTAAATCTATTGATTTTCTATTTTGGAAGCCTTTTCCTTAGCTTCCTGAACAATAGCATCTGCCTGTTTATCAGCTTCTGCAATGATTTTATCTGCCTTATCCCTGGCCTTTTTCTTTAATTCCTCTGCCGTCTTTTCTGCTGCAAGCTTTGCAAGCATTCCTTCTTTTGCAGCTTTCTTCACTAAACGATCCGCTTCCTCATCTGCATTGGCTAAAATTTTATCTGCATTTTCACGCGCTTCAGCTTTTATTTTTGCAGCCTTTGCTTCTGCATCAGTAATGATTTTTTGGGCCTCAGCTGCTGCTTCCTCCCTTGCTTTGTTTTCCAGCTCTTCTTTTTGTTTTTGAATTTCTTCTTCCGCCTTCTCTTTCAACTGATCCTTAATGCCCGCTGAGGCTTCTGCAGCATTATCCTTTAAGTTAAGACTCAGCTTGGGTTCTGTCGTCGTTCCAACAACTTTTACACGAGCTTTAATTTTATCGCCAGGGTCTACTTCAATACCTTTGGAAGCAGCTTCTGCCAGCAAGCCTTCTAATACTTTGTTGGCAGCACTTCCCATGTATTCACGAGGGATCTCGAATTGCAAATCATAATCCAGGGTTTGATCAATACCATGTGATCCGCCCATTACCATGTTGATATCTCCGGCACTTGCATCAAATGGTTCTACGATAATTCGCCCATTCTTTATTTTAAAGCTTACATCTACGTCTTTAAACTCGTTGGAAAACTTATCTCCTATTTTCAAAAGCCCGGCAATTTTATTAAAAGTCTTAGAATCAACCACTTGTATTTTTTCAGACATCAAACGGCCATAACCGTCAATAGATTCTAAAACAGGATTCATCTGTTGATCAAGCAAGCTCACGTAAACCAGTTTTAAGGTGATGTCTCCACGGCAATCTTTTAATATCGGTGCAAGGGTATCCAACATGCTAAAAGATTGAACTGCAGATTGAATAGCCAGTTCCTGGATACCCAGATCCATATTCACTGAGGGCTTTTCAATATCCTGGCTATTATAGGCACCATCTACTAAAATTCTTCCCTCCAGAAGATTCATCTGAAGATTATCCATATGCACCACTTTATCTTTGATTAGCAATTTACCTGTGAGATTTTCAATAGCCATCTTATCATAAAGAATATGGTCGAGATCGCAATTGAGCATAAAGTCGATATTCCCTGGAACCTCAAATGCTGTTACAGCGGAACTATCCATTGCTTCATTGGGCACTGTTTCGCCTCCAGAGCTTGTTTCTTCGTCAGCAGTTAGGTCTTCAGATTCTCTGTAAGTCTCCATAAAACGGTTTATATCCAGATTTTGCGATGACAGGTTAAAATCGCCCCGGATGGTTTCGTCTTTCAGGGCATAAGCAATGTAATTTTCAATTTTTCCGGTAAAAGAAAGATCACTTTCGCCGGTAACAACATCCAGCTGTTTCAATTCCAGATATTGCGGTGTAAATTGAATGTCGGCTTGTTTTATGGTTACAGGATCAGGCAAATCGGGACTTTCAAAATAAAAATCTTTCAGCACCACACTGCCATCTGCCTTAAAGTCTTCATAGCGCTCCTCCTCTAACATCGACAATTGACCTTCCATAGCTATATCAGCAATTATTTCTCCATCAAGTGCAATATCCTCCAGAGGAATGGCATCACTTAAACTTGACAAAACAATATTTCCTCTCGCATTTCCATTAACGCTGGGATCGCTCATCGGAGTGCGTACATGGAATTCAATATCAAATGGATTATCAGCCAGTTCCAGGTGAAAACGATGTAAATCTACCCTGGTATTGTCATTGTTAACTCCATCATAGAATACCTGTAAATCAATATTAATGTCATCAACCGATTCGGGCAATTCCGGATATTGAAACATGGCATCGCTAACGATCAAACTAAGGTTTGCAGAAGGAGTAATTCGTTCATTCATGCGTCCTTCTACCTTCCCTGCAATTTTTAGAACGCCTGCTGTTTGAAGTTCTTCAAAGTCTTTCATATAAATAGCAGGAACCATTGAAAGTAAGGATTTGAAGCTGGTTTCTCCTGTTGCAAAATCCACATTTACATCCATATTTTCTTCATCGGGCATTACAACTTTGCCATCAAAACCAAATTCAATTTCATTGAGCCGAAGCAAATTTTCTTTAAAGGTATATACGGAATTTTCTAAATCGGCACCAGCGACAGCATCAAAACTGAAGAAAGCATCTTTCAAATAACGCATACTGCCCATCCAAAAATTGACAGCAACAATACTGGTGTTAAGCTCCAAATCAGAATAATCCATTCCGAAATCACCCTTCAACAGCAGATTAAAACCTTCTAAGCCGGCTTTCATATTTGAAGTCTTATCTTCGTAAAGAATAGAGGCCTCCTCTATTTTAAACTCTTTCAGGGAAACCCGGAAATCCATTGGTTCGGCAGTTGTATCAACAGGTTCTGTAATTGTATCGGGGACTTCCGAAATCGTATCTGTGGCCGGTAGAGCGATATCCCAGTTTGCACTGCTATCTTCCAGTACCATGGCATGAATTGCAGGTCTTCTCAGAACAACCCCTTCAACTTTCACATTCTTTTTCAGGGCACTCATTAAATCTACCCGAACATCCAATGCTTCCAGCGAGGCCAGTGTATCCCCTTCAAACTGGTCAAGCCCTGAAACGGTGAATTCCTGCAAACTTAAGGTAAAATCCGGAAAGCTCCGGAGTAGTGTAAGGCGTACATCGGCAAATTCTACCTTTGCCTTTACATTATTATTAATTTCCTCCTTCACTTTGGTTAGTATTTGCTGTTTAAAAAAGAGAGGAACAACAATTATCAGAATGATAATAAGTCCTAAAAGGATTCCTAAAAACCGGAGTATAAATTTTAATGCTTTCATAGGTATGATTTTAGATTTTAAATTGATGAATTAGCAAAGCGTGCCATGCATGGAAGTGATTCGATCAAATTTACAAAAAAAAGGCTTATGTTACCTAAAGAAGAAACAATATTAAGGTTAAGAATGTTGAGTCATTCTTGCTAAAAAAAGAACAAAAGTAAGGCTGAAAAATTCAAAGAAAAACCAGGAATCTTATTCCTCTTTCTATTTTTTTTATATATTTGCATCCGCATTCGGACTCGTAGCTCAACTGGATAGAGCGTCTGACTACGGATCAGAAGGTTGGGGGTTCGAC
>CAYVSF010000272.1:0-4795 GCA_964453775.1 uncultured Bacteroidales bacterium | reverse complement strand
TAATTGCTGGAAATATAATCCGGCAGATTATGTTGCTGGCTTATCCTCAAACTGGTTTCTAAATAGTTATTGGCACGTTCTAGATGACCCAGGTTAAGGTTCACTGAACCGATGTTGTAATTGAGGTGGCAAATCATTACCGTGGCATTGATCTCTTCAAAAATCACCAATGCTTTTTTGTAATATTGTTCGGCTTTGATATAATTTTCCTGCTCTTCATATATCAAACCGATATTATTCAATGATACGGCTATGCCATATTTATTCTCCAGCTTTTCATAATTCTCCAGCGAGTTTTGATAATAGCTAATGGCATCATCGTAATTATTCCAGCTATAATGCAATACCCCGATATTCTGATTTAAAGCTGCCAGATTCTCTTTGTTATCCAGTTGCTCATTGATTTTCAATGATTTCTTATAATACTCCAGGGATAATGAATATTTACCCCAATCGTAATAAACGATGCCAATATTTTGATAGGCATTGGCCAGCCTGTCAAATAAACTAAGACTATCAAACAGGGATGCAGCTTGTTGATAATTGGAAAGAGCCTGATTATAATTATTGATCATATGGTGTGACAAACCCATATTATGCAAGCAGTTCGCATAGGAAGGCTTATCATTCGCGGAATTAAATCCTTCTCCCGCCTTTTGATAGGCTTCTAAAGCTTTAAGGTAGTGGGCACTATAATAATAATACTCTCCATAGTAATAATCAACCCAACTTTTAAGGGTATCTGAATGGATTACTCCGGAAAGGCTGTCATACTGGGCAATTAATCGTAAGACATCCTCGTTGGCATCTTCTAAAACTTCGGGAATAAGTTGATGTAAGATGCTGATTTTATTTTTATTGCTTCCAGAATAGTTGTATTCCTTTAGTAAGCTATCGTATTTATTTTGGGCAGCTGCCTGGTTCAATAAGAAAGCAATTAATAAAATCGGCAAAAAAAAGTTTACCGATAAGAAACGAAAATTTTCCATGAAAATCCCCTAATTTGATATCAGTAATAAAGATACTTAATCTTCTTCAAAAAACCGCTTTATCGCACCAAAATACACTTCCTTATATCCCTCAATAATATTCTCATAAAGGGAATCAGGAACATTCTCATGTTTTACATGAATAGTGGTCTTTTCGTTCGAATCGGGGAATAATTTAAAGGTAGCAACAGATTGTAGATTAGGATCTCCAAAATCCCACTCCTGTACAATTTTCTCATTTTCTACAAGCTCCAGGTTTTTCCCAAAAATATCACCTTCCCAAAACACAAATTCACCACCCGGCCGGGCATCCATTTTGGCAGGAAAACCACTCCAAAGCTCTATGGTAAATGGATTGGTAAGGGCTGTGTATATCTCACTGGCAGGGGCATCGATTGAAAAATAGAGGTTTATTTTTTTCATAACTAATAGGAATTAATAATTTAAAAACCCATTATTCCACGGGTTCTCCTGTTTCGACCCGGTAGAGTTCTTGAGATATGTTTTGGTTGTTTCTGAAATAGTAAATACCTCCCCAGTCGTGTTCCACTTTTAAAAAAACCTTCACCACTTCTTCTTTCATCATAATCACCCTGGTAATAACCATACCATATTTTTCAAACTGTTCTACCGTTTTTCCCTGTGGATAATCCTTATCCAGCTGAATAAATTCATCTACAGCCTCCGCTGATTTACCCAAGGCTTCCTTCTGCTCTTGTAATTTTCTCTGAAGCGCAAGTCTTTTTCTCCGCTCAATATCTTCATTTAATTTTTGTTCGGCCTCCAGTTCTTGCTGTATTTTTTTCTGCTGTTTCTGTTTTTTACGCTTCTCTGCCTCCTCCTTAAGACGTCTAATTTCTGCCTGCCGTGCTGCTTCTTCTTGTGCCTTACGGGCTTCTTCCTCTTTTTTGCGCTGTTCAGCAGCAGCCGTAACTGCTTCCAGTTCCTTTTGTCGTTGTAATTCTTCCTGTCTTGCTTTTTCTTCGGCTGCTTTTCTGGCAGCTTCCTGTTCTGCTTTTACATTCGCTTCAATTTCAGCCTGTCTTTGGGCCTCTTCTGCTGCTTTTTCTGCAGCTCGTTTTTCGGCTTCCTCCTTTAAGCGTTGGCGCTCTGCTTCTTTTGCCGCTTCTTCCTTTGTCTTTCTTGCCTCCTCCTCTTTTTTGCGCTGTTCAGCAGCTTCTTTAATGGCTTCCAGTTCTTTCTGCCGTTCCAGCTCTTCCTGTCTTGCTTTTTCTTCAGCTGCTTGTTTCCTGGCTTCTTGCTCAGCTTTTAGTTTTGCCTCCAGTGCTGCCTGCTTGCGTGCTTCCTCTTCGGCTTTTTCAGCTGCTCTGCGGGCTGCTTCCTCCTCCTGTTGTTTCTTTAAGCGCTGCTGTTCAAGTAACTCCTGTTGCCTTTTTGCTTCAGCCTCTTTTCTCCTACGTTCTGCTTCTTTCTGCTGTTCCTCCAAGATCCTTTGTTGTTCCTGCTCAGCAGCAATTCTAGCTGCTTCCTCCCGCTGTTTACGTTTTCTGGCTTCTTCTTTCTCTTTTTCAATAATCGCCTGTCTGCGAGCTTCTTCGGCTGCCTTTTCTGCAGCGATTTTTTTCTGCAACTCCGCCACTTCTTTAGCTTTCTCCTCTTCCTGGTGCTTCTTATGCGCATCTTCCAGCTCCTTCTCGGCTTTGCGAATTTTATTTTGTACTTCTTTGGAATAGTTTACATCGTAATCAAAATCACCAATCTCTTCGTAAAATTCAATATTCCCTACAGGCTGAGAAAATACGACTGTATTTACTTCATCATAATTTTGGAATAGTTCTACCGAGAAATAGAGTGGCACAAAGCTTTCACCTGAAAAACTCTCGGGCACATGCGTATCGATTCTGATATCTTTTGTTACAAAGCCTTCTTTTCGAAACGAGAGGATGTATTCCTTATTCATATCCAGATCGACTGTAAATTTCCCGTTTCGGGCAGATTCAAAGGTATTGACCAAATCCCCGTTCTCATAAAGTTGAATAAGACCACCTTTTGAATCGGTATTTTTTAATTCCAGCTTTCCCTGAACAGTTAAATGGTTCTGTGCTGATAGATTAATCGTGAGAAAAAACAATAGAATTGTAGTGAAATATCGGGCAATATGGCTTGATTTCATATGCTAAGAATGCGCTTTTTTTGAATAATTATGGAAAGCCAAAGATAAACGATCTATTAAAAATATCCTTCTGTTGTTCAAGAAATTTTGAAATTTAGGATACAACAGGGAGTGTAAAGAAAAAGCGGCTTCCTTTGCCCGGTTCACTGTATACCTGAATGGCTCCTCCGTTTTTTTCAACAAATTCTTTAACCAGGATAAGTCCTAAGCCGGTTCCTGCTTCATCGGCTGTGCCTTTTGTCGAAACATTGCTATCTATCTTAAAAAGTTTCTCCTGATTTTCTTTTGAGATCCCAATGCCATTATCTTCAACGCTAACTTCATAAAAATCACCGCGCTTCGCAGCATCTACTTTAATATATCCACCGCTGTGGGTAAACTTCAAAGCATTTGACATAAGGTTACGCAATATGGTACGCAACATATTTAAATCGGCATAGACTACGCATCCTTTCTCAATATAGGAATTAAGCATGATAGACTTCTCATCGGCTTTTCCTTTTAAAAGCGCAAGATTTTCCTGTACAATATCCAACAAATCAATTTTCTGTGGATTAATATTAATCCGTCCGGTTTGCGATTTGGCCCACTGTAAAAGGTTTTCCAAGAGTGAATAGGCATTATTGGAAAAGTTATTAATCTGCCCGATGAAATCTTTGATTTTCTCTTCATCGTACTGATCGTAACGAAGCATCAGCAGTTCAGAAAGGCCAATTACTGTATTGAATGGATTTTTAAGGTCATGTGCTATAATTGTAAAGAATTTATCCTTTGTGGCATTTAGTTCCTTTAGTCGCCGGCTTTGCTCCTCCAGTTCATCCCGTTGACGTTTGATTTTTAGGCTGTATTGCGTAAGTTGTTCCTCAAGGATGTTGCTATTTCTTAATCTTTTAATCAATGATTTAAGCACAGCCTTTGCTACCTCGGCATTTTCATCCATGATGGCATGGAAGGCATCTTGATTAAGCTTAAGAAGAGAACTGTCTTCGATTGCTGTTACAGTTGCTGAACGAACAGAGGAGTCAATTAAAGAATATTCGCCAAAGAAATCATTTTTTTCAAAGCTGGTAAAAATATGATCCCCATCATGGACGTTTACCCGTCCTTCTACTATGATATACATGGCTTTTAAGCGATCACCTTTATGAAAAACAGATTCGTTTTTCGCCACGAATACATCTTCAAGTGATTTGGCAAGTTGAATTAGAATGTCCTCATGAGCCGCCTGAAAGATGGCGACCTGTTGTAAAACCCTCACCTTCTCTCGCAGATCTCTTTTGCCCGATTGTATATCTTTGCTGGCAATGCTCATTTTCTTAAAATCTTTCCTTTTCCTTTGATTCTACGAAGCAATAAGGCATTTGTTGCATTGTAGCTATTGCAATGCTAGCGAATCAAAGTATCAAATATATGAAATTTAAGAGAACTACAAAGCGCGGCAGGTATTAAATCTACTTAAAAATAGAATTAACAAGACTTAATGCAGTACGGTCTATCTGTCCGCAAGCAGAAAATCGTTTAACCTGTGGGGTTCATAATAATCAAACAGATCGTAATCGGGCCAGTGATCAACAGAAAGCAATCCCCTGATCATCGTCCTGTTGATTTGTACCGGAAATCTTGCTCCATAGCGCGGAGTAGTATTGATCAACATGACCCAGGAGATGTCATT
>CAYVSF010000271.1:0-4796 GCA_964453775.1 uncultured Bacteroidales bacterium | reverse complement strand
TCCCCCCAAAAATATTGATTAGAATGGCCTTTACATTGGGGTCTTTCAGAATGATCCTAAAACCGGCTTCCACTGTTTCTGCATTCGCCGTTCCTCCCACATCAAGGAAGTTCGCAGGATCACCTCCGGCAAGTTTTATAATATCCATGGTGGCCATGGCCAGTCCGGCGCCGTTCACCATGCATCCCACATTGCCATCCAGCTTAATAAAATTCAAATTATACTTCCCTGCTTCCAGTTCGATGGGATCCTCTTCGGTTAAATCTCTAAGTTTTTCATAATCTTTATGACGATATAGGGCATTATCATCAAGATTCACTTTTGCATCAGCGGCCATTACAAAATCATCGGAAGTTTTAATAACCGGATTGATCTCGAAAAGAGAAGAATCGCTATTTACATATGCATTGTAAAGGGAAATAACAAACTTTACCATCTGTTTAAAAGCCTTTCCTTCCAAACCCAGATTGAAGGCTACTATTCTGGCCTGAAACGCCTGAATCCCAAACGCGGGATCCACCTCTTCCTTATAAATCAGATGAGGCGTTTTCTCGGCAACGCTTTCAATGTCCATCCCACCTTCTGTGGAATACATGATAATATTCTTGCCGGTATCGCGGTTAAGGAGCACACTTACATAAAATTCCTTCACCTCGCTATCTCCCGGATAATATATTCCTTGCTCAATGAGTACTTTATGGACTTTTTTCCCTTCCGGACCGGTTTGGTGTGTAACTAATTGCATCCCAAGAATATCATCTGCAAATTTCTTTACATCGTCCAGGCTTTTAGCTATTTTAACACCTCCGCCTTTCCCTCTTCCTCCGGCATGAATCTGAGCTTTTACAGCCCATGTATCCGCTCCGGTCTCTTTTTTAATGGTCTTTGCGGCTTCAACTGCTTCCTCCGGGCTAACAGCAGTTATTCCTGCGGGTACAGCAACACCATAAGAACGCAGGATATCTTTTGCCTGATATTCATGAATGTTCATAATTATTTTTTTTATTCGCCTTCAATTTTATACTTTACGAAAATAAAATTTTTTGCTGCATTTCACGAATTTTGGGATAAATAATTACATATGAGAAAGCTAAAAAACAGAGAGCTGGGGAGAAAAAGCATTGAAGCGTTTAAGGCCACCCCAAAGCTTCCTATTATTGTAGTTTTGGATAATATACGAAGCCTCAACAATATTGGCTCGGTATTTCGTACAGGAGATGCTTTCCTAATTGAGGGCATTTACTTATGTGGCATAACGGCTTGTCCACCGAACAAAGACATCCACAAAACAGCTTTAGGAGCAACAGAATCCGTTGAATGGAACTATTTTAAGACTACATCAGATGCTATAAAAAAACTAAAAGAAAAGGCCTACAAAATTATTCCAATTGAGCAGGTGGAAGGCAGCAAAAGTCTTGAAAGTTTTCCGGTAAATAAAAAAGAAAAATACGCCCTCGTTTTTGGTCACGAAGTAAAAGGTGTTGATCAGATTATCATTGACAAGGCTGACGATTGCATAGAAATTCCTCAGGAGGGAACCAAGCACTCTTTAAACATTTCGGTCTCTGCCGGAGTTGTTTTATGGGAGTTCTACAAGAAACTGCATTAAAAAAGGGCTGCTCAATAAAGCAGCCCTTTAAAATATCTCGAACAATCAATTATTCAATAATTGATTTGAAAGTTTCGTTTTGGAAGAATTTAGCAAATTCCATATCAGTTTTTGCCAATTCGATCAGTTCGCTGTCTTTACCAACTGCTGTACGAAGGTTATCCATAACAATCTTCACATCATCCATGCGAGCTCCAATAACAGCCTTCAGGTAATAGTTCATTGCAGCGCCGTCATCTAAGGCATCTACAGTTTTGAAAGCAGCATCAGTTTTACCTGCCAGCAACATAGCCAGCGCAGTATTGAATGTCTGATGGTTTTGGAAATAATTAACAGCAGCTTCATATTCACCATCCATAATCTTGATAATACCAAGGTTATAGTCAACCGCAGTACCAGCATCTGTAGCTTCAACAAAATACTCTTCGGCAGCTTCTTTGTCACCTTCGCGTAATGCAATTACACCCAGATTATTGGTAACAATTGGATTTCCTTCTTTTAGTTCGTTTGCTTTTTCTAAAGCAGGCTTCGCAGCATCAAGGTTATCCATTAAGATATTTACATAACCAACATTGTTGTGCGCACGCATGCACTCGGGATACTTTTCAGCAGTCTTTTCATAAACTGCAAGTTTCTCTTCATTTGTTGGAACCAATGCACCAGCATAAAGCATTTCTTCCAGGTTCAAGGTATCCGGATTACTCTTTACGAATTCAATAATTTCTTCATCAGAGAAACCAATTTTATCCACATTAACCTTAATTTCAGAGCGTCTTAACTCGGGAAGAATGTTGTCTGCCAATACTTTGTAAGTAGCAGCCATGTTCTTAATTTCACGTTCACGTACATCTGGATCTGAGTACATAGAAAGAACACGGAGAATTAAATTTTTATCTTCAATATCTGAAGCTTCAACTAGTTTTTTGAAACCATCCCAGTCTTCAGCTGTAGTATGCATTTGGTAAAGCTTTTCAGCATCTTCACCATTTACAACACCATCCAGGTACTTATTAGCAGATTCTTTACGTCCTTCCGAAAGTTTCTCATTCAAGTCCATTGGACCATCTGGTGAAGCATAAGCAGAAATCTTAATTCCTTTGAATTCCAGATTCTCTTTGTCTTTTGCTTCTTTGATAAACTCTTCAAGTGCCTCAATATCTTCATCAGTTAATTCGGAACGACGGATATTAGAGCGCTGAATTACATAATGGATGTCTGCTCCCTGCTCAACTGGAATAACACGTTCAAACTTGTCAGCTGCAGCAATTGGCATTGGGTTAACCATTACCAGGGAAGGAGTAGCGATAATCCCATCAGCAATTTTCATTGATGGAAGTTCCAACGAATTATCACCCACAGTTGCAGTTCCGCGCATTTCGAGATCAGACATACGCATGTCTTCTACATAATCGATTACACCGCTAAACTCAACTGATCCACCAGTTTCATAGGCGATCACTTTATTATTCGCTTCAACTTTCTCTCCCTGATATGTTTTTGATTCCATCGCTTTCTCTCCGTTCTCATAGGTCAATACGGGAGTAAATTCTACAATGGCTTTTTTGTTAAACCATTCAGCCGGAATGTCACCTTTTATTGAATATTCAACCTGGCCACCGTGCATCTCAAGCACTTTAGGTGTTACGTTGAACTGAAGGTCAGAAGCTTCTTCTTTCATTTTCTCCAAACCTCCACAACTGCTTAATACAAGCGCAGCTATTAAAAAGGATGCTAAGTAGTTAATTCTTTTCATAGTTGATTGATTATTTGTTTAAGATTCCAATTTCTAAACTATAATACAAACTTAATAATACTTTGATTAAAATAAAAAAAAAACACCCCCAAATATTTAATATAACAAGGTTTAAAGCACGATCCTATGAATTCCGGGGTCATATTTTGTTTCAAAGATTGTTCTTTTCAAAAGCTCATAATCCTCCTGATTTTCAACGAAATCAAGGTTTTCGGTGTCAATCATCACAATAGGAATATCGTTTTCCTGCTTAAAGAACTCAAAATAGCCTTTTTGTATAGTAAGCAGGTATTCTGGTGTAATGTCGCTTTCGTAATCCCGGCCGCGTTTTTTAATATTTTCTATTAGCTGTTCAATATTGAGGTGGATATAAACATATAAATCGGGCTTTGGAAGGGAATTATAAATGATATTAAACAGTTTCCGGTATAGCTGGTACTCATCATGCTTCAGAGTGGCTCCGGCGAATATAAGCGATTTCGTAAAATAATAATCTGCAAGCGTAAAAGGCTGGAATAAATCCCGGTTCGATAATTCCTGCTTTAGTTGATTATAACGTTCGGCTAAAAAAGTAAGTTCTACCTGAAATGAATATTTTTCGGGTTCTTTATAAAATTTGGGTAAAAATGGATTGTCATCAAAATGCTCCAATATTAATCGGGCATTTTTCTCTGCTGCAATTTTTCTGGCCAGGGTTGTTTTTCCTGCACCAATATTTCCTTCTATTACCAAATAATTAATTGATTCCATGACGATAAAGAAAAAGGCTGCCATTTCAATTCGGCAGCCTAAAGATATACATTTCTTATGTTTTGAAAAACTAGTCGGCAGAGTATTCTGGTATAACACCCATATTATAGAATGCAAAAGACCACAAATCAGCAGCTTCCTGTATTCTAATGCTGGTAGGTTTGCCAGCCCCATGTCCTGCCTTTGTTTGAATTCTGATCAACACCGGATTTTTTCCATCATATTTTTCCTGCAGCGTAGCAATATATTTAAAGGAATGAGCAGGAACAACACGATCGTCATGATCAGCAGTCGTTACCATTATAGCTGGATAATTGGCATCTGCACTTACATTATGTAAGGGTGAATAGCGATAAAGATTTTCAAAATGCACCGAATCTTCGCTTGACCCATATTCATTTACCCACGCCCATCCGATGGTAAATTTATGGTAACGTAACATATCCATAACACCCACAGCAGGGAAAGCCACATCAAAAAGTTCGGGCCGCTGATTAACCACTGCTCCTACCAATAGTCCACCATTTGATCCACCACGAATGGCAAGTTTATCGCTGGATGTATACTGTTCATCTACAAGATATTCTGCTGCTGAAATAAAATCATCAAATACATTTTGTTTGTTTAATGTCATTCCGGCACGGTGCCAGTTTTCACCATATTCACCTCCACCGCGTATGTTCG
>CAYVSF010000270.1:0-4799 GCA_964453775.1 uncultured Bacteroidales bacterium | reverse complement strand
AACCGCATTCTATACAATCCATTACTGCATTTTCTTCTAACTTATCATACTTTTCCAGCTGGGTAAGCTTTATTAGCAGATAAGGCTCCAATGCCATAGGACAGGCAGATACACATTTTGCACAACGAATACATTGTACCTGCCTGGCACGGTGGGCCTTTTCTTCTGGAAATAAAAGAATACCGGATGTTCCTTTTACCACTGGCACATCTACCGAGTTTAAAGCCTTCCCCATCATGGGTCCTCCATTAATAATTTTTCCGGTTGCTTCGGAAAGACCACCTGCAGCTTCTATCAGCTTTTCAACCGGGGTTCCTATCCTTACCATAAAATTAGAAGGTTTGGAAGCTTCTTCTCCGGTTACGGTTACCACCCGTTCAATAAGGGGCTTATCTTTTTGTACAGCTTCATAAACAGCATAAGCTGTACCAACATTCTGCACGACAGTACCCACATCCAGTGGCAATCCACCTGATGGCACCTCACGATTCAGGAGTGCTTTTATTAATTGCTTCTCACCACCTTGTGGATATTTCACTTTGAGTGCAGCTACCTCAATGCCCTTGTAATTCTTAGCGATATTCTCCAGGTGGGCAATCGCATCAGGCTTATTATTTTCAATCCCAATGATGGCGCGGTCAACCTCCAGCGCTTTCATTAAAATTTGTATACCTACCATCATTTCATCTGCTTTTTCAAGCATCAGACGGTGGTCGGCCGTCAAATAAGGCTCACATTCAACACCATTGATAATTAGTGTATCCACTTTCTTGCCATCAGGAATCGACAATTTAACATGGGTCGGGAAGGTAGCACCTCCAAGTCCTACAATTCCGGCTTCATTAATCTTGTCAATTATGTCTTTCCCGGATAGTGCAATTTCTTTCTTCAAATCAGGGCTTCGATCGATCTGTTCGTTCCACTCATCTCCTTCGCATTCGATGATAACACTGAGCCTTTTATAGCCTGTGCTATCCATTACATTATCAATTTTCTTTACAGTTCCTGATACTGAAGAATGAATGTTAGCAGACACAAAACCTCCGGTTTTGGCAATTACATCTCCTACTTTAACAGTATCGTTTTTCTTAACGGTTACACTTGCCGGTGCTCCAATATGTTGAGCAATAGGGATTGTTACGGTTTCAGGGATGGGCAGCACTTCAATTGCCTTATCCGCGGAAAACTTATTTTCTACAGGATGCACGCCACCTTTTGGAAATGTTTTTAACACTGTTACCCTCCTATTTGGTTACTAATTTTTATTTTCTACTTTTTTATTTTCTGATTTTTCCTCTTTTTTCTTCCTGGGAGGAAAATTGATCTCAAGTATCGCATTGGTTGGACATTCTTCTACACATTTGCGACACAACTTACATTTTACAGGATCTATGTATGCCAGGTTATTCTCCAGTGTAATAGCATCAAACGGACAAACCTTAACACATTTACCACAACCAATGCAAGCTACCTTACAAGCTTTTCTTGCCGGCCCGCCCTTGTCTTGGTTGACGCAGGAAACAAAGATTTTTCTGTCCTTTTTGTTCTTTTTCCTTAATTCAATGATATCATTAGGACAAGCTTCCACACAGGCATTACAGGCTGTACAATTATCATCGATAACGTAGGGCAATCCTGTTTCCTCATTCATGAAAATGGCCCCAAAATCACAAGCCTCAACGCAATCGCCCAATCCAAGACACCCGTACTGGCAACCGGTTTCTCCTGCATAAAGGCTGGAAGATACCGCACAGGAAATTGCCCCTTCGTAATTATTGACACGCTTCCGGTGTTCCGGAGTTCCCGCACAACGCACGACTGCCACAAGTGGATCTTTCTCCTCAACTGTTTTACCCAAAATATCCGCCACTTTCGACATCACTTCGTTTCCACCAACCGGACAATTATATTCACTTAAATCATCGGCCTTTACCAGGGCTTCTGCAAAGCCCCTGCAACCGGGAAATCCGCAACCACCGCAATTGGCTGCAGGCAAAGCTTCCTCCACCTGATCAATCCGTGGATCTTCATATACTTTAAATTTCTGTGCCACAATATACAGTATAATAGCGGCTGTAGCCCCAAGGGCACTTAAAGAAATAATGGTGTATAATACTGTTGGAGTCATTATAAATTATATTTAGTCTGATTTTTTAACCGAGAATGTAAATGTCTTTTTTAGACGATCCTTCATAAAATAAAGAAATAAATAATAGGGTAGTAATACCGCCAATGAACCCAAACCTGCTTTCCCTTCTGTTGTGAATTGCGACAACACAATCAAAACAAGCATTACCAGAAAGAAAGGCATGAGATAGCCTAAAAGCAAAGCTCGAAAACCAAGCGATTGTTTTAGTACAATTTTAACTTTTTCTCCCAATTGATATCTATTGGGATTGGGTTCCAGTACCTCCACTTCTTTGTTCTCCATATCTGCTGCACTACAGGCACCCTTCGCATGGCACGAAGCACAAGCAGATTGAGCCAAAAATTGCACGATTAATTTGTTCCCTTCAATAGAGGCAATGCGCCCTATATGTTCTACCGACTTTGAAGCGCCCATTATGTTGGATTTTGAAATCGCTTACAAAATTAATTATGTTGAAAAAATAAAAATTTCTTTTGATATGTTTTTATGCAGAAAGAAGTTATTTATATTCGTTATAAATAACACAAAGCAAACAACTCGCAGTTATTTAAGCAGTTATCACAAACTGTAGAAAAATATACGAATGGATTAAATCATTTAATTTTCGATTCCAGGGGAAATTTCAACCCATCAAATCCTGTAAGTCGCGCTTTAACTGTGCCAACAATGATTGGGCTCTCTATCCATACAGGTATCCTGTTTTTATCATCGGTGACCCATACCTCTAAATCTTCCCCTCCTTTAAATACGGAACCTGCAATAAGTGAGCCCGTAAATTTTATACATCTGAATCTGCCCATATGCCTCACCCTTTTTTCTTCTTTCCCTTTGTAACGTATATATATATCGGTAATCTCATTATCCAGAAGAATCTTCATCGGTATTTTTTCATCTATCTCATAGTTATCGAAATCTACATTTCTTGCATGATAGATTACAGAAATAATGTCATAGGTACATGCCGGCAAATCTAGTGTATCCAAAAAGTGTTTTTTTCCTGTTTTTTTAACACTGGAGTATGCCTTCCTGTTTTCATAATCGTACTTGTAGGTAATGTCTATCAAATAGCCGTCTTCATCTACATCTCTTCTATAATAGACAGGCTGTAAACTTATCGGATCGACCCAGCTTTCATAAACATCCCGAACCTGAAAAAACCAATCATAGAAAGAGAAGGTACGACCTTCTCCCCTCAGATTATAGACCTCCCTTCCAAACAAACTTGTATCACTCACCGCAAAATTAACAATCCCAACATCTGTCCAGACAAAGAACCAATTATAGGAAAGTGTATAAGTAATGCGCTCTCCTTCACGGAATACCGTGTTTTCAACGGAGCAGTCACGCTGTTCCTGGGCAGTCACCTGAATCATCAAGAAAATAAATAACCCGCATAAATAAAGCCGCTTCCACATCATCCTGATCTGTTTTTATTCTTTAACTGATAACGCTGTAATCAATATCTTTCTTATATTTTTTTGTGATCTGATTTTTTAACAAATGATTATCATCGAGTTCCAACTTTGGATCTTGCTCTAATATCTCCTGGGCAATGGTGCGTGCATACTGCAAAATTTGACCATCCTTACCCAGATTTGCAATCTTAAAATCAATAGCCAGACCACTTTGCTGTGTTCCTTCAATATCTCCTGGTCCCCTTAATTTCATATCTGCATCTGCAATCTCAAAACCATCAGTTGTATCTACCATTACTTTAAGCCTTTGTCTGGCTTCATTGGATAATTTATGCGAGGACATAAGTATGCAATAGGACTGTTCTGCGCCTCTGCCAACCCGTCCCCTCAGCTGATGCAATTGAGATAATCCAAATCTTTCTGCACTTTCAATGACCATCACCGTTGCATTTGGCACGTCCACCCCTACTTCAATAACCGTAGTAGCTACCATAATGTGTGCCTTACCGCTGGCAAATAACTTCATGGAAAGCTCCTTTTCTTCCGGCTTCATCTTCCCGTGAACAGCTGTTACCAGGTACTTAGGAGGAGGAAAAGCCCTTGAAATACTTTCAAATCCGTCCTTCAGATCTTTATAATCCATCTTTTCCGATTCTTTAATTAGGGGATAAACAACGTAAACCTGCTGACCTTTTGCTATCAATTGTTTTAAGAAGCCAAACATCTTTAAGCGCATGTTGTCATGAAAATGCAAAGTTTTTATTGATTTCCTTCCAGGAGGGAGCTCATCAATAACTGAAACATCCAAATCTCCATAGACTGTCATGGCTAAAGTACGGGGAATAGGAGTTGCTGTCATTACCAAAACATGAGGTGGCAGTGAATTCTTCTGCCATAATTTGGCACGTTGTGTCACGCCAAATCGATGTTGTTCATCTATAATAACAAGTCCAAGATTTTTGAACTGAACTGTTTCCTCGATAAGAGCATGCGTGCCAACTAGTAATACCCTTTCTCTTTCAAGTAAATCTTCATGAATGTTCTTTCTTTCAGCAGCCTTTGTAGAGCCTGTCAGTAAATGTAGTTTTACAGGCAGCCCATCCAACATTTTTTTCAGAGTGTCATAATGTTGATTGGCCAAAATTTCGGTTGGGGCCATCATGCATGACTGAAAGCCATTGTCCATAGATCGGAAGAGCGTCGTGTAGGGAAAGAGTGTGTCAGTACGTGTAGAT
>CAYVSF010000269.1:0-4812 GCA_964453775.1 uncultured Bacteroidales bacterium | reverse complement strand
GTAGTACCCCATGCAGGTCATATGTTTTCGGGATATGAAGCCGTTCATTTTTTTGAAATTTTGAACCGCACAAAAATAAAACCGGAAACCATTGTTATAATTAATCCCAATCATACGGGAATTGGAGCTGAACTGGCAATTGATAGCCACGATAAATGGAGAACCCCACTGGGCGATATCGCATTGGATGCTGAGTTAAGGGATGCTTTACCTTTTCCCGGGAGTAAAAAGGAGCAGGAGTTCGAGCACTCTGCGGAGGTTATGCTTCCTTTTATTCAGCATTTTTTAGCATATCCTGTATCTATTTTACCCATTACCATGTCCGTGCAGAATTATAATTATGCATCTACTTTGGCTGCTGCTATTAAGGAAGCTGCAGAGAAAATCGACCGGGAGATCACTCTTATTGCTTCTTCTGATTT
Organism: uncultured Bacteroidales bacterium; assembly: GCA_964453775.1. Classification (GTDB taxonomy): domain Bacteria; phylum Bacteroidota; class Bacteroidia; order Bacteroidales; family UBA12077; genus CAYVSF01. The sequence continues at coordinate 4,390 of CAYVSF010000269.1, read as the reverse complement.
TAGCCATTTTCTAACCCCCGAGAAAGGATATGAGCTTGACCAGTTGGTTGTAGATGCAATCTTAGAGCAGGATCCAATTGCTGTAGAACATGTCATAAGAAAGCATAATATCTCGGTATGTGGTTTTGGGCCTATAATGACCTTAATGGAATATGCAAAATTGAAAGCGGCTAAAGAGATTAAAATTCTTAAGCGAGGACATTCCGGCGAAGTTATTCCCTCAAATGAAGTGGTTGATTATTTAAGTATTTTATTTTATAAAAAGCTGTGATAAATAGTTTTGAAGTTACTATCTTTAAGCTGAAAGCGTTTCGTATTCATGGAGAGAATAATCAATTGGATGGAATCCCATCAGATGCCGTGTTTTTATAAGCAGTGCCTGGGTATTGATTGCCCGGGTTGCGGCATGCAAAGAGCTTTTGTGGAATTGCTAAAGGGAAATTTGTGGATGAGTTTGAAATTGTATCCAGCTCTTCTTCCCATGATAATCATGATTTTTTATCTTTTTTTGCACCTGGGATTCAAATTTAAACGTGGTGCCATGATTCTTAAATGGATGTTTATTGCTAACTTGGGTATCGTAATAATAAGCTATACTATAAAACTCATTACTCATATTTAAAACTACTTTTATGGAAAACACGCAAACTCCCGAAGAAAACAAGAATCAACAGGTGCTTGTACAGCAGACATTACCCAATTCAGCAGCTGTTTTGGTAATGGGAATTTTATCCATTGCCATTTGTTGGTGCTATGGGTTAATTGGAATTATCCTGGGGATCATCGCCCTTAATCTGGCCGGTAAAGCCAATCGTTTATATAACGATAATCCCGAGAAATACAGCATTGGCTCATTCAAAAATATGAGGGCAGGAAGAGTATGTGCTATCATAGGACTGGTTGTTTCTTCCATCTACTTTTTAGTAATCCTGTTTTACCTGTTTATCGTCGGAACAGCTATATTTACACTTACGCCCTGGGAACAATTTTTGTAAAAAAAAATTATAATTTTGCAAGAGGACTCCAGTAGTCCTCTTTTCTATTTTATAAAAATATGTCGAACCAGCTAATTCAAATATTTTCGCAATTGGGTGAATTCCTTTCTGGATTTTCAAAACCGGGAAGCTACGATTCGGGAAGTCTTAGGCAGTCCTTCGAAAATACTATTCGAACTGCGCATCATAAAAACCCATGGTTTACAGAAGATAATATCAGGTATGCCCTTAAGTCACTGGCAGCGATGCTTCGTGAAGATGATTTAAGAGAATGGCTCAGCCAGTATCCCAATCCTGTGCCAAGTGAAAATTCCCAAAAAATCGGGGTTATTTCTGCTGGGAATATTCCATTGGTAGGATTCCATGATATGCTTTGTGTGTTGGCCTCCGGGCATGCTTTTTATGGGAAGCTTTCATCCAAAGATAATCTCCTTTTACCTTTAGTAGCTGATTATCTGATTGAAATTTACCCTCCATGGAAGGATAAACTGCTATTTGAGGAAGAAAACCTGAAATCGCCTGATGCTATTATTGCAACAGGAAGTGATAATTCTTCCCGTTATTTCGAATACTATTTCGGTAAATATCCGCATATCATTCGTGGACACAGAAATGGACTGGCTGTATTATCAGGAAAGGAAAGTCCGGAGGATTTGAGGCGTTTAGGTGAAGATATTTTTACCTATTTTGGGATGGGATGCAGAAGCGTTTCTAAGCTAATGCTGCCCGCCGGCTATTGTTTTGATGATTTTTTTGAGAGTATTGCAAGCTTTAGTAATTATATTAATCACCACAAATATGCCAATAACTTCGAGTATCATAAATCCGTTTATTTGATGAATAGGATCCAGCATCTGGATAATGGTTTTATGATACTTAAAGAAGATGAAGGAATGGCTTCCCCTTTAAGTGTTGTGTATTATAGTTATTATAATTCGAAGGATGAAATAATCGACTATATTCATTCATATCGTGATAAGATACAATGTGTTGTGGGAAATGATACCCTAAGGGAAATGATACCCTTTGGTCAAACCCAAAAGCCACGTCTTTGGGATTATGCAGATGAAAAAGATACCCTGAATTTTTTACATAATTTGTAGTTTATGGTGTACGTATTTCAAGCTTTATCTAAAGAGTCGGAAAATTTTTTTATGGAGGTTCAAATCGATGCCGAAGAACCCTTTTTAACTTTGCATGAGACAATACAGGAAGCGTTGGCTTTTGAAAAAGGGCAAATGACTTCCTTTTACCTGGTGGATGAAGAATGGACGAAAGAAGGAGAAATTACACTTGTGGATATGGAGATGGAGGATATTTCAGAAACAGCTGTAATGGCTGAGGTTAAACTGAAAGAGAAAGTATCAGAAATTGGCAATAAACTTCTCTATGTTTTTGACCTTTTTAATGAACGCGCACTTCAGCTGGAGCTGGCTGATATTCAGGATGGAGACAGTCAGGGAGGGGCACTGGTAACTATTCTTCAGGGGCAAAAACCACAGCAAATTGATGATTCGTTTTTAGATCTTACATGAGTAGCCCGCACAAAAAAATTTTGGTAGTTCTGGTTGGTCCAACCGCTGTCGGTAAAACAGCTCACTGTATTGCCCTGGCACAGCATTTTGGGACAGAAATAATTTCTTCCGATTCGCGCCAGGTTTATCGCGAAATGACCATTGGAACAGCAGTTCCTTCGATAGATGAATTGAACGCTGTAAAACATCATTTAATACAAAATAAAAGTATCTTTGAGCCTTACAATGCAAGTATGTTCGAGCGGGAAGCTCTTGAAACGATCAAAAAAATCCATCAACGGTATGACATTGTTTTGGCCACCGGTGGATCAGGTCTGTATGTGGATACCTTGTGCCACGGAATTGATGAGCTCCCCGATACGGATCCCCAGTTGAGAAAGGAGCTGAGAGAAGATTTTGAGAAAAATGGGATAGAAAGTCTTAGGAGGAAATTAAAGAAGCTGGATCCCGACCATTATAAAAGAGTTGACCTGAAGAATCATCAGCGCATTTTGAAAGCTCTTGAGGTGACATTAAGTACAGGGAAACCTTATTCTGCTTTTCTTACACGCTCAATAGCTGAACGCCCGTTTCATATCATCAAACTGGGGTTGAATATGGATCGATCAGTTTTGCATCAACGGATAGCTAAAAGGGTAGATCAAATGATGAAGGCTGGTTTGCTGGAGGAGGCGAAAGAATTATTTTCTCACCGGGAGTTGAATGCGCTAAATACAGTGGGGTATCGCGAGTTGTTTGATTATATGGAAGATAAAATTTCACTTGAAAAGGCGGTAGATTTGATTAAAAGAAATACGCGTCGCTATGCCAGGAAACAGATTTCCTGGTTCTCGAGAGACACTGAAATGCCCTGGTTTGCTCCGGAAAATGTAAAAGAGACGATTGCTTTTATAGAAAAACAATTTAAATAGATAGAATGCGATGAACAGGTACAGGCCGGTTTCTAAAGACAGCTGGAAGGGTAGAATAGATGATCCTGAAGATCCCGACTCCTGGCGTTGGCACCAATGTGTGCAAGCTATAGATTTGGATGCTCCCGGGGATTCTTTTATGCTGCAGGAAAAGCTGGGATTCTGTTTTGTTGGTTTTAGTTGCGATAAGGGAGTAGAGAAGAATATGGGCCGTGTTGGGACAGCGCTTGGCCCATTCAGCATACGACGCGCTATGTCAAATTTGCCTGTTGATTTTCATCACAAGGCCATGCTTTTTGATGCCGGCAATATTCATTGTCTGGATGGTTGTCTCGAAGCTTCTCAGGAAGCTCTTTCTCATGCTGTGGAGCGTATTCTGCAGTTGGGATTATTCCCTATTGTGCTGGGCGGAGGTCATGAAATAGCTTTTGGGCATTACAAAGGTCTGTCTGCATTTCGAGATCAAAAAGCAGAAAAGAATCGATTGGGAATTGTCAATTTTGACGCACATTTTGATTTACGCCCCTATGAGAAAAACGGACCCAGTTCTGGCACAATGTTTCGTCAGATTGCCGATCTGTGTAGCGCCAAAGAACAGGAGTTTTCCTACTGTGTTTTGGGTATTCAAAAATACGGGAATACGGTTAGTCTTTTTAAAACTGCTCAAAATTTAGGAGCACAATATGTCTTTGCTAAAGAACTGTTTCCTGACAACTTTGATGCAGTTCGAAGACAGCTGAACTCCTTTATAGATAAAGTGGATGAGATTTACCTTACCATTTGCGCTGATGTTTTTTCTTCGGCATATGCACCCGGGGTAAGCGCTCCACAACCATTTGGACTTGAGCCCGATACGGTAATGACATTCATGAAGCACATTCTTAAATCGGGAAAAGTAATCAGCTTTGAGATTGCTGACGTATCGTCTCGTTCTGATGATGATCCGCGC
>CAYVSF010000268.1:2523-4817 GCA_964453775.1 uncultured Bacteroidales bacterium | reverse complement strand
CGAGATAATGTAAAAATGCATCTTTCTCATAGCCTACATCGACAAAAGCTGCATTAAGGCCGGGCATAATACGCTTCACTCTACCAAGATAAATATCGCCAACAGTATATTCTAAATCTCTTTTTTCTTTATTTAGCTCTACCAGCTGTTTATCTTCCAGCAATGCAATATTAATCTCGGAGGCATTAACATCAATAACAAGTTCAGTGCTCACAATTCCAAATATCTTCTGTTAACGGGTGTATAGTTACCTAAATAAATTTAAACCTAAAGAAACCATGCGGTTTCAATAGGTTCAAATTTATATTATTCAAAGGGTCTAAACTACCCTATTTTCTCTTCTTATGTCTGTTTTTTCTCAAACGCTTCTTGCGCTTATGAGTTGACATCTTATGTCTCTTTCTTTTCTTTCCGCTTGGCATAATCGCTCCTTATTTAATTAACGCTTTACGTTAGTTTTCACTTTGTTAATGAAACGCTTCGATGGCTTGAAAGAAGGTATGTAATGTTCTGGAATAATAATAGTTGTGTTCTTTGAGATATTACGGGCAGTTTTTTCCGCACGCTTTTTAACGATAAAACTACCAAATCCTCTTAAATACACGTTCTTATCATTTACAAGAGAATCCTTAACTACTTCCATAAAAGCTTCGACAGTCTTCTGAACTGTAATCTTTTCAATTCCTGTGTTTTTGGAAATTTCGTTTACAATATCTGCTTTTGTCATTTCTTAAAAACTTTAATTATCAATATTTTACAACACTATTCTTTTTTGGAATTGCAAATATAAATCATTTATTTTTATTAATGAAATAGTAATCCATTAAATTTGGCAAAATAAAACGATTAAGCATCTTTTTCTCAATGGGAAACACAAGCAGTATTCTAAAAGAGTGGTACCTTCAAAATGGGCGTAACCTGCCCTGGAGAACAACCAAAAATCCTTATAAAATATGGCTCAGTGAGATCATATTACAACAGACGCGTGTAGATCAGGGAATGGATTATTATTACAGCTTTGTAAAACGCTTCCCCGATGTCCACAGCCTGGCCGGTGCAAAGCTGGATGAAGTGCTACATCTATGGCAGGGGCTGGGCTATTATAACAGGGCCAGAAACTTACACCAAACAGCAACTTACATCAGTAATGAACGAAATGGAGAATTCCCGGGATCGTATAAAGAGTTAATAAAATTAAAAGGTATCGGGGCTTATACTGCAGGTGCCATTGCCTCGTTCTGCTATGACGAGGCGGTTACGGCTATCGATGGAAATGTGAACCGTTTTATATCTCGTTATTTTGGCATCCAGGAAGCGATTGATTCCTCTGAAGGGAGCCGAGCTATCCAATCCTTTGCAGAGCAACTGGTTCCAGAAAAGGGAGCTGGATTACACAATCAGGCGATCATTGAATTTGGGGCACTGCAATGTACCCCTAAAAAACCTGCTTGTGAAACCTGCCCCCTGCAAAAAAGTTGTCAGGCTTTTATACATAATACAATACATTTACTCCCTTTTAAATCGAAAAAGACAAAAACAAGAAACCGCTACTTCTATTATATTATCCTCCACAGCAAAGAAAAGCTGATTATTGAACAAAGAGACAATCACGATATTTGGGCTTCGCTCTATCAGTTTCCTCTTATTGAAACAAAGGAAAAAATCAGTTCGGAGAAGCTGATGAAATCAAAGGAATGGAAAAGTCTATTTAAGAATAAAGCCGCAATAATCGAATCCATCTCTCCCTGGATGAAGCACCAGCTTAGTCATCAAAACCTATTTGCCCGGTTTTATAAGGTCTATTTCCCTTCTCTGGATATAATTGACATACCGGGATGTATCCGGATTAATAAAAACGATATCACCAATTATGCGATTCCACGATTAATCGACAAATACCTGGAGGAAAATAAAATTTAAAAATGGTTTATATTCTAAAATCTGACCTTTATTTTTGCCTTCAAATCCATTTAATCATTCTTACGAATTTAATGGATTATTAATTAGTACCTGATACAAAGGGAAACCAAAAGAAATTCAAGTTCAATTGAAAAATCTTGGATTCTTGGAAAAATTTGTAACTTTACGAGTATTCATTTACTAATTTTTAAAATATCATTATTATGGGTATTAACAAAGTAATTTTAATTGGAAACGTTGGCAAAGATCCTGAAGTAAGGAAACTTGACAGCGGTGTATCAGTGGCTAATTTTTCTTTAGCTACAAGTGAAACATACAAAAAAGATGGTGAAAAAATCACCGATGTGACCCATAAAAACAAAATGGTTATTAAA
>CAYVSF010000268.1:0-2513 GCA_964453775.1 uncultured Bacteroidales bacterium | reverse complement strand
CTGAAGGCGCAGAAAAGTATGTAAAAAAAGGAGATCCTCTTTACATTGAAGGAAAGATTAGAAGTCGTTCTTATGATGATAAGGAGGGCAACAAGCGTTATATCACCGAAATATTTGGTGATTCTATGGAAATGCTTGGCAGGAAAAGAGATAATAACTCTTCTCCTTCACCGCAGGAATCGGCTGCAAATACGGTTCCTTCGGATTCACAAGAGGGAGATGATTTACCATTTTAGATTAATCAGAAATTAAAATAAATTGGAAACATTTGATCCCTTCCCGTTAAACTTTATCGAATTGGCCGTTACCATACGGCCAATCGATCTTATTATTGTCCAGTTTGTCCTGCTGGATCTTTTGCTCATCATCATTTCAGCCTTTATTTCCGGCGCCGAAAGTGCCTATTTTTCATTAAACTCCAACGAGGTTGAAAGCCTGCAAAAAAAAGACGATTACTCAAGTAAAAAAGTTATCAGGCTTTTACAAAAGCCCCAAATATTGCTTAGTACACTTTTCATTGCCAACATAGTGAGTAACATCGCTTTCATTATCCTGGGAAGCTACACACTTAACCTGATTTTCAATTTTGATATTTCTTCCACCACTTCATTTTTAATCCAGGCTGCGATTATTGCCTTTTTTATACTCTTTTTTGGAGAAATATTACCCAAATATTATGGTTCGAAAAAACCAAAAAGAACAGCCAGATTTTTGGCCTACCCCATGTGGTTCTTATACCGGGTATTCTATCCGTTTAGCCTGTTTTTGGTTTCATCTACGAAATTCATTGCAAAGCGATTTGCCACTATAAAGCAAAATATTACCATGGATGATTTATCCAATGCACTGAACTTAACCACCAATCAAATTGCAGAGGATGAGAATATTCTGAAAGGGATCGTTAAGTTTGGGAACATCGATGCCAAAGAAATCATGAAAAGTAGAATTGATGTAAATGCAGTGGATATAAGCACCCCTTTTAGTGAACTCCAGGGGGTTATCATCGAATCGGGGCACTCAAGGATCCCCGTTTATGAAGAAAACTTTGATAATATAAAAGGAATTCTTTACATAAAGGATCTTCTTCCGCATCTAAATGAAGAAGGAAACTTTAAATGGCAGGACCTGCTAAGGGCTCCCTATTTTGTTCCCGAGAATAAGAAAATCAATGATTTGCTTAAAGAGTTTCAGAGCAATAAAATCCATATGGCCATCGTCATAGATGAATATGGCGGAACAAGTGGGATTGTAACCCTGGAAGATATCCTGGAAGAGATTGTAGGAGAAATTACAGATGAATCGGACGAAGATGAGGTGATTTACTCGCAGATAAATAACAATACTTATCTTTTCGAAGGCAAAACATTACTAAACGACTTTTTTAAAATTGTCAATCTGGATCCAGATTACCTGGATGCCATTAAGGGAGATGCAGATACAATTGCAGGCCTCATTCTTGAAATAACAGGAGAAATTCCTCACCAGGGGCAAATCATTTCTCATAAAAATCTTAAGTTTCATGTAGAATCAGCAGATAGAAGGAGAATTAAGCGGGTAAAAGTAGAAATTAACTGAAATTAACATGAGGCAAACAAACCATCTAAACACCATTTCACTATTCTTATTGGCACTAACTTTTCTTTTCACAGGAGCCTGTAAAGATAAGCCCACGCCAAAACCAAGGGGGTACTTTAGGATTGACCTTCCCCAAAAAAAATACGTGAAGCTCGACAGCATTGAAGCCTATTCTTTCGAGTATGCCAGCCCGGCAATCATAAGCCGTCCGGAAAGGCACCCGGATAAGAAAAATTTTATCAACATCAATTATCCTCAAATTAAAGGAAAAGTGCACATAAGCTATATGAATATCGAAAATAATTTAACACAGTTAATGGAAGACTCCAGGGACCTGGTTTATAAACATTCGGTTAAAGCGGATGCTATACAAGAACGTGTTTATGAACGACCGGAAGATAAGGTATATGGTATTATGTATGAAATTGGGGGGAATGCAGCTTCATCGGTACAATTTTTTATGACAGACAGCACCGAGCATTTTATCAGGGGAGCACTCTATTTTAATGCCACCCCCAATAAGGATTCCCTTGCTCCATTAATAAATTACGCAACAGAAGACATTGAGCATTTAATTGAAACCTTGCACTGGAAATAATTTATTGTGGGATTAATTAGTAAAAAATACGTTGAAGAAGATGTGATACTCGCAATTTGGGAGATCACAGAGGATTACGACACCCTGATATCAGAATTGAATCTTATAGAGGAAGATCTGAAAAGAGTGGAAAGTTTTAAAAACTACCAGCGTAAAACCGAGTGGCTTAGTGTTCGTACCTTGCTCAAAGAAACACTGGGGAAAGAATGTCGGATTGTTTATGGTCCGGAAAGGAAACCCTATCTTGCCGATAATTCTTACAATATCAGCATATCCCATTCGAAAAACCTGACGGCAGTATTGCTAAGCAAAACGAAACGGGTGGGATTGGACCTGGAGT
>CAYVSF010000267.1:0-4847 GCA_964453775.1 uncultured Bacteroidales bacterium | reverse complement strand
CTGTCTTGGCCTTACCACATAGGCGGCCACTCGGGCTGGAAAAATCCTACAGCAAAAAAGTACAGCGTAAAGAGTATCCCTACCAGTTTTCTCATTGATGGTGAGGGCACTATTATTGGTGTAAACCTTCGAGGGGATGATTTAGATAAAGCATTAAGAAAGGAACGAAAAGGAGGTTTTTTTTTTCTTTAACGAAGCCTTCTGGAATTAGGTGATAAAAAAACCGGGAAATTTCCCGGTTTTTATTTGTTTGGTTTATTGCTTGCTCAATATTCTGGCCTCTTCCAACATGGTCTTTAAGCGGGCATACGTGTATGCATAGGCATCATCTTCCATGGTTGCTTTCTTTGCCGTAGTACAATCCAGGGCTTCTATCAAATCGGCCAGCCCCTCATTTGTATCCGGGTAGTCAACTCCATTATAGGTATAATAGCAATCTTCACCATCAGTACAACATGCTGTTACCTCAACTGTTCCATCACAGAACAAATCCTGTTGGCATGCCTCTAGTGGCTCTTCTTCACACCCTGTGTTTACCGCAGCAACACCAGCGATGAAAAGCATTGTAAAAATAATTAGTCCTTTTCTCATAACATCAGGTTTATATTATCTAAATTTATATATCAAACTTTATTCCATATTTTACGAAATTAATCATTATTTGGATACACTCCGGTATCAAATTTAAACATCTCCGGATGAAATCTTAATTTCAGCAAGGTTTCCTGCAGGCGAATCTTCGTTCTCATGGCAGATTGAAGTTTCTTTTTGTCGAAACCCGTCTTATCTTTTCCATCTATGCTGTAAGAAACCATATAAACCGCCTTGTTCCGCTCATCCCCGGAAGCAATATCCCCAATCTTTTCCTGTTCCTTCAATAATTTTTTCGACTTCCCAATTAAGATATCGCTTAAGTGCAATTTCAAATGGTACTCATAATCTTCTCCAAAACCCTGCATTCCATAAGCAGTAATATCAAGAGCTGTACTTGAGATGTAGGTTTTAGGCACATAGATAGCCCTTTGTAGAATAAAGACCTGGCTGCTCAAATTCTTAAACTGTATATTATCCAATTCATTGATATTCGTCTTCTTAGAAAGCTCTGTAGCAGGCTCAAAATCGAAAACCCCACCATCTAACAACTCAAAATCACCTCTCACCCGCAGTGCGTTTTCAACCAATGAATCACCGATCATATCCAGTCTTGTATAAAAATCGCAACTCAATAGTCCGCTTATATTTTCTGATCGTATAGACGGTTCATAATAGGCTTCAAAATCATCAAAATCTTCCAGTAATTTTTTCACATCCATACCGGTAATACGGTTCCGCATTTGAATAATGGCCCTGTCATCCGGTTTTAAAATATATTTTGCTGATGTATTCGTATGTCCATCGAAGCCATCAAATCTAAGCTGATCTGCTGTATATACACTATCCTGCACATTAAAAAGAGTGCTGATATTCTGCAAGTAAACAGAATCATAGGTAAAACTTTTCACACTCGCTCTGCCTTTTATTTCCATGGTATAATTTACCTGATCATCGACATCTGCATCATCCACTTTATCCTTACTTTCCGCATTTGTACTATCAACCGGCACAAGTGCCATTAAGGATGCGTAATCCAAATCACCCAGACTTATACGGGTGTCTACTTTTAATTCTTCTGCCTGATTCAATATGACAGTCGTATATAGATTTTCAATACGTGTTGAATCTATGGCAAAATCTATTCCTGCAGCCCTCCCTGCAAAATCATCAAGACGAATACCGGTATTATTCATTGCCATTCTTCCGGACAAATTATCTATTTGATAATCGGGATAATCCGCCATTCCTAATGAAACTGTTTCCAATTCAAACTGGTAACTTCCCTTATTAAAGACCAAATCCATCATCTCGTGTTCCAGGGAATCAAGGTTAAGTTTCGCACTGGATATTAGTTGCGCCTGAATTTTTCCTTTCATAGCAGTAACCAGGGTATCTGGCAGAAACGATGCTACTTCCTCCAAATCCAATTTCAGCTGACAGTCAAGTGCATACTCCGGAGACCTGGGATTGTGCAGCTGTAAATCACCTACTATATCTGATCGACCCGTACTTAAATAGTATTTATCCAGGTATAAGTTCAAGGTAGACAAATCATTCACAGATCCTTCGTATCTTGCATTGAGCGAACTATTTTTCAATTCAACCCCATAGGACGGTACCTGAACATTTAATTTCTCTATGTCAAGTCTTCCGGGCTTGTAGTTTATATTTGCCCTTAGATGATTTAACGTGAGGTTCGAATCTTTCTTCAGATTAATATCACTGAGAAAGATAGAAGCTGTTGAATTGCTCAACAAATAATCTGCGAAGCTCTCATCTATAGAATCAGGCATCACTCCCTTTGTAGCAAAACTCATTTTTAAACGGCCCGAAATACCTTCGGCCAGTGAATCCGGAATATAAGGTTTTAGCTCTTCCAAATCGACATCAAGTTTCGTTTGTATATCATACTTCGGATGATCTAAATCCAGGAGTGATAGTGCCACATCAAAATTGCTATTTGCTGTGGTAAAAGACAACTGACTGAAGTCCAGCTGTGTTGTCTTATTATTTTGTAAAATACCATTACTCAAAGTAAGTCTGAAATTGATATTATCCAGGTCTGGATAATCATGTAACCCCAACCTGCCTTGCTCGTATGCGATACGAACGTCCACTCTTGGCATCTCCGAATCAGAATAATTTCCTTTTACAGTTCCTGCGATTTGTGCTTTGCCTTCCAGTTCATTTAACCCTATTTCATAAAGGAGTTTAGCAGGTATATATTTTTTTAATTCATCGAGTAAAAGTTCCGACCTACTCATTGTCAGATCCATTCCAATGGTCTCATTCAAATTTACATCCCCATTCAGCTCAATAAGAGCTCCATCCGTATTGATCAGTAACTGCTGAATTCTAATGGAATCGTTTCGATAAGCAGCATCAAAATCCAAATTAAGTTCCTCCATCAAATCCACGGGTAGGTCCTGCATGATAAGCTGTGAAAGTTTTATCGAGCCTTTTGCCTTCCCCTCCATTTCTTCTCCTTTCAAGCTAGCATTCATTTCAAAATTATTAAGTTTAATTTTGGCGGCCATACGATTGGTATCATCTTTAAAACTCATTGCAATATCTTCCAGCTTAAGCTCCTTCAAGCTCACATCAAGTGGTTTGACCGGTTTCGTATCCTGTTCAGCTACTTCTTCTGTAAGCAGTAAAAAATCGATATTACTTTCTCCTGTGCTGTCAACGCGATAATTTATCTGTCCTCCACGCACATCTATCTGTATAACCTCAATAATACCTTTCATTAAGGGCTTGGATTTAACAGCAACAAATACTTTTTCCAGATTTAACAGCGTATCGTTTTTATGATGTTTTAAGGAATCAATCTTTTCGCGTAAAGAAACGCCCTGTAATTCGATACTGGCCAGAGGAAACTTCCTTAACAAATTAAAAGAAACATCGTTTATTTCGACAGGGGCTTCAATGGATTTACTTACTTTCCTCAAAGCAATTTTCGTGATTTTATTCTCCGAAAGCTTGGCCACGACCATTAATAAGATCGTTAGCACGAGAATAAAAAGTATGGTATAGACCAAAAATCGAATTAATTTCTTCATCTATTATAAAAATGGAACGATTATACTTTATACAAATACTTTACCAAGATCAACTCACGCTATCAAAAATAATTATTTTAAGCAAATACAACTACAAGAAAAATATTTTTCTACTATTTATACAAATTAGCATAGGGTTTTGTGCTCTAAAAGCATCAAATTAATAAACCCGGGCTTATGAAAGATACTTTTAGAATAATTGCTATTCTCTTTTTCCTATTCCTTCCCATTCTGCTCAACAGCCAGGAAGTCAATAAGAAAAACATGGAACTTATCCGCTCAATTGCTCATTACAAAGACTGTAATTCATACCTTGGAAGCTGGATTCAAAAACGCAAGATTCTGAAGAAATCAGACTCTTTTGATGAAATTGCCAGGGCCATAAAAACAGGGGATATATACAAAATTGAAGAAACAGCAAGAGGATCCCTAAAGTGGAGCTATACAATTGACAGCCTGGAGCATAACGCCATTGTCATCATCCCTGCAAATTATGATTCCGCGAAGCAATATGCCGTTGAAGTTGTTTTACATGGTGGAGCTTCAAATCCCAATCCTTATGCGTTTGAAAACTACCTTACGCTATCAAAATCAGAACTGGAAAAAATTGATGAGATTATTATTTACCCTGCTGCATGGTTACTTTCACCCTGGTGGAGCAAAACCCAATTAAAAAATCTAAGGTATCTTTTGCGAAGAATCAAAAGAAACTACAATATAGATGAAAACCGTGTAGCACTATCCGGTATTTCAGATGGAGGTACCGGTTGCGTTTATACAGCCAACTTTTGTACAACACCATGGTCATGTTTTCTCCCCTATATAAGCAATCCTTCCGGCATACCCAGATTAAGTAGCGATGCACTTTATTTGCAGAATCTGGGAAATCGATCGTTTTTCTTTATTTCAACAGAAAAAGACCCTCTTTTTCCACCCGAAAAAATCCAAAACTTTATCCGGAAAATGAAAGAAAACGAAAATCCTTATCAACTTGCCATTGTTCCAAATTACGCGCATGATACAAAATGGTTCAATGATTACCGGGACAGCATCAGGCAATTTAAGAAAGCGCATATACGAAATCCATTCCCGGATTCACTTAACTGGTATTGCAAGAATACAGAATATGGCCGGGCTCACTGGGTGATTATAGATAAAATTGGACGAAAAACAGAAAACTCTTCATCAGAA
>CAYVSF010000266.1:0-4853 GCA_964453775.1 uncultured Bacteroidales bacterium | reverse complement strand
CTGCAGAATGAAAAAAACGGTGTAGCCTGTATTATTTGGGATGCAAACTATTGGAAACATGTAAAGCGCTTCCACACCATTGGCTGTTCAAGAATGATACCAAGCAAAAGCCGGCCCAAAACTTTTGAAGGAATGGGGTGGCTGCCAAATTATTGTTTTCTTTTATTGATGCGATTAAAAGGCTATGTAAAAAAAGCCAGAACGATAGCAGGGCTTGCTAAAAAATTGAAATTGCCTGTTGAAGAATTAAAATCCACCGTAGAGCGCTATAATAAGATGGCTGAACTTGGCGAAGATAAAGATTTTGGGAAACCCGCAAAAGATCTGCTGGCCTTGAAAAAACCACCCTACTATGGAGTTACTTATGCCGGCTGGCTGCTGACAACCATGGATGGACTTCATATTAACGAAGATATGCAGGTTATGGATAAAAAGAGCGGTCCCATCGAGGGGCTCTATGCAGCAGGAGATGTGGCTGGCGGTTTTTTTGCCAATAATTTTTACCCGGAACTTGTGGTGGGGGTGGCAGTTGGTAAATCAATGACCTTTGCCAGGCATGCTGTGCTTCACATGATTGGACGTAAATAGAGAGATTCTATCACCCGATTGGCAAAAGCAAGTCGATACTTTCAGCATCTAATTCAGTACCTTTAATTAGCATAAGCACCGGAATGCATTTCGGTGCTTATATTTTGTGGATATATTTTTAAGACTAGCAAACGAAGGAAGACTATCGAGTTTCATCAGTTCCAAATTTTTTTATTTTAGACAGCAATTATAAATTCATTCAATCGATCCTGGGGTATCGAAAAGGATACACCGATACCCTGATTGACGATAATATTAATGAATTAATGGAATAATTATCCCGTTCATGTATTTAATCCGGTATGCCACCATAGGGACGCGTTTAGATATTTAGGCTGAATGCTTTTACTAGGTTTAAAGTTTTACTTAGCCTATTTTTTTATCTTTGATAGCAGGTTCGCTTTTTTTAATAGAGATTTGATTTGATAGATACAATTCGAAAAATATGGAGTATAATAATTAATAATGGTGTCCGTCAGGATTTGGATTTCGAATTGGTGGTGAGGATACGTATTTCTAATGCAATTGCCGTTGTTGGCTCTCTGTTCGCATTTTCTTATTGTGTGTTTTTATTATCACAGGGTGAGTACCTTTTAGCTTTTCGGGATTTGGTTTTTATTGCGAACCTTATGCTGCTTTATATATTGAATTCATTCCGATTGTATAAGGCGGGTCCTGTAATAATTTTTATCACAGTACCTTTTGTATTACTATGGGTTAATTATGTATATGGAGCCATTGGGACAGAGTACTATTTTTATGCCATGATAGTTTTTAGTTTCTATTATTTCAAAAAGCCACTAAACAGGTATTTAATCTCCTTCTACCTGGTAATTCTTATTCTCTTGACGAAATACCTGGAAATGATTGTTGAGCTATCGTCATTTACAGCTCGCGTTGAATCATATATACTTGCATCAAATATTTTTATGTCTCTTACTATCTTATTTTTAGGCATATCGCTATTTGTTAACGAGCATAAAAAATACCAGGTAGAAATTGAATCGAAAAACAATCAACTTAATGATGCTCTGGCCCTGGCAAATAAAAGAAATGAGCAGGTAAACCTTGTTTTAAGGGAATTAAACCACCGGGTGAAGAATAACCTTCAAATGATTTCGAGTTTGTTTAATATACAATCCTATAAAACAAAAAGCAGCGAGCTAAAGTGGGCTATGAAAGATGCCCGGAATAGAATTGTTTCTATTGCTATCATGCACCAAAAACTTTATAAAGACAATCTTTTTTATGAAGTGAGACTTAAGCAGTATATTGAAGAGCTGGCAAGTTACCTGGTTCAGTCAGTTAGTTCAGGTGAAAAGGTTAATGTTAAGGTTAGCGTTGATGATATAACCTTAAGCATAGAAGATACAGTGCATGTTGGACTAATAATAAATGAGTTACTTACCAATGCCTTGAAATATGGTGTTTCTGGCGAAAATAGGAGGAACGATATTACGGTTACGGTATCACAAAAGGATATCTACCTAATAATAATTGTAAATGATACAGGAAAAGGATTTCCAAAGGGATTTGAAAGTAAAAAAACGGACTCTTTCGGCTTTTATTTATTAGACAATATTGTTACCCAACATGAGGGTGAATTGTTTATAACGAATAATGGAGGTGCCCGGGTTGAAGTCAAATTAAATATACCCGAATTCAGGGATTGATTCCAGGCTGAAAATGTTTTTACTTTACATGTATTATAAGGAGTATTATTTCAAAGCGGTAATCATGAAGGAAATATTTATAATCGAGGATGAGATTGTTGTTGCAAAAGACATTGAATGTATCTTGTCAACAGAAGAGCAATTTAAAGTAATTGATATTGCCACAAGCTACGAAATGGCAAAGAAGAAGCTTCTTATGCTAAAGCCGGACCTGATTCTATGTGATATTAATCTCAAAGGCGACAAATCAGGTATTGATCTTATGGGGGAGGTGATGCAACAATCTAATATCCCTTTTATTTTTATTACTGCCTATTCTGATGTCGAAACCCTGCAAAAGGCCGGTAAGCTTAGACCACGTAACTATATTACCAAACCTTTTAACGAGAAACAATTAGTAAGCAGTGTAAAAATAGCTTTATTGGCAAATGATAAGGCCCCTGTCAATGCTCCTACAGACAGGGAACTTAGTATTATCAAATTACTGGCAAAAGGTTATAGTAGTAAGAAAATTGCCGATATCTTAAGCATTTCATCTTATACAGTCGAGACGCATAGAAAAAACCTAATTGCAAAATATGGCATTAATAAAACAGGTGAGCTCATCTGTCTGGCTACAGCAAAAGGATGGGTGAATTATGAGGGATAATTGCCAGTTCGATTATCTGTTGTCCTTTTTAATGATGGTGAAATTATGAGTTGGCAGGAAGTATAATTTCAATAGTAAGAATAATATAAACAAGTTGGTATTACCTTGTTTACCGGGTTTAGAATAACCTCCACTAAACCGAAGTATCATATTTAAAGAGATAAAAGCTTTCTAAATTATAGTAGAGGCAGTGGTTATAAAACCACTTCGGCCGGGGAATTTCCCGGCCGAAGGTTTTCCCGTTTTGTCTCTCAATAAAACGGGAGTTGCACCATTTTTTATGAATTATTGAAACTTTAGGTCGATTTTGGCTGGACCTCCTTTTTAAAATCTTTCCTGCGTTTAAGGAAGTACCAGAACAGATAGGGCACATGCAATACAAAGTTTATGAGTCCCCAGTAGTAGACTGCATTTTCATTTGCAAATGCAGAGGAATCCATAATTGGGGTGAAAATGTCATAAGTGGCCCTGATTAAAATATGCACAGCCAGGGTATAGGCCCGTGCCTGCACATAAAGTTCGGGGCGCTTTTTTAAATGCGGATAAATCTCGGCAGCCAGCAAGATACACAACGAGCTGGCAGCATAACCCGGGTTTTCTGCATACACAAAAGCAATGTTCCAGGTGGTATATAAAAAGTTCCATAAAGGATCGGTGTAGGCCAGCATATCACCGGGTTTCTTTTTCGAGAAGGCCCATCCGTTTTTCATGCCTTTGGCTTTAAACAGGGGAATGGTGACAATAAGAATTAGACCGGAGATTCCATTGAAGTAGTTGCCCAGGGCAAAATCTTTGAGCGAGGCTTCTAAAATATTTAAACCCAGTACTGCATAGAGCGACCATAGCACCCAGTCTTTTCGAAAGAACGACCACCAGCTGCCCCGGTTTTCATAGTGGGCAATTCTTCCCAGGCCCAATATTAGAGCCGTGGGAACCAGTACAGAGAATGTTTTTACCCAACGGAACCAGCCATCCAGCTGTCCCGACCAAAGGGGCAGGGTAAAAAGAGCAAGAATCCAAAAAACGGCAGAAGCTTTGTAATACTTCCGCATCAGCTCTACCAGCAACATCAAAATGATGATGTAAAGTGGCATAGAGACCAGGTATTGCCAAAGTGGTATTTGCATAATGGTAGGTTTAAAGTGAATAAATATTCATTATTATCTCAAAAAAATTATTTTTTAACGGTGTCCCAACTCAATTCAAAAGCCTGCTCAATTTTTTCTTCACTCAGTCTGTATACTTTTGTTACATGCTCATCGGCCAGTTCGCGAATAAAACCGATAAGGGACAGGAAAATCATCTCGTTATCGAATTGATCTTTTATCAATCCTTCATTTTTGCCGCGTTGAATGATGTTATGCACTGGTTGCTTCATTTCCTCTGCCATTTGCCTGTGCTCTTCGGTTATATAGGGCGAACGATAGTATTGTTCCAGAAAAACACTCTCGCGGTAATGATGAATACGATGCTTCAGATAGTTGATCCAGACCTGTTTAATACCCATTTTAAATGGTGCTTCCGGATTATAGCCTTTCATAAAGCGCTCCTGCGATTCCCTGCGTAGCTTCAGATACAATTGATGCAGCAGTTCTTCCTTATTTTTAAAGTAAATGTAAAGCGTGCCAGTTGCCAGACCAGCCTTCTTTGCCAGCTTCGACATCACCAGCCCTGCCATCCCGTTCTCTGAGATTAGCTCCAGACTGGCATTGTAGATGCGTTCTATTTTTCGCTCATCTTTACTTCTCATGGTGCAAGTATAATGAATAAATATTCATTTTAGCAATGTAAAAACATATTATAGAACATGTTGGAATAAAGAAGTAAAAAGTAAAAGGTAAAAAGTAAGAAGTAATAAAGAAAAGGAAAAAGGATTTTGTCGTTACTTAAAAAGAAGGCTTTCAACTGGACTGCGGTGCAGCGTGAACTCATTGATCATTTTG
>CAYVSF010000265.1:0-4853 GCA_964453775.1 uncultured Bacteroidales bacterium | reverse complement strand
TTCACGAGGGATGCAAATACTTCTTGATAGAAGAAAGTTGCTGAAAAAATCGGCAAAATGGGATATCGAAATCCGATACGAAGCTTTAAATCATGAAGATAAGACAGGAACGTTAATTAGGATTGAGATTCCTTATCATCCGAAATTTGAACAAGAATAAGAATAAATTCTATGATACAGGATAAAACCTATAAAATTGTTATTATTGAAGATGAGCCGGCTGAGGTTAAGGCTATAGAGCAATTGATTGAAAAAGATCTTCCAAACCTTACAATCGCAGGTCATGCTGACAATACAAAAGATGCTATCCAAATCATTAAAAAAACAGATCCGGATTTAGCTATCTTTGATATCAGCCTTAAAGATGGACAATCCTTTAAGATACTTGAGGAATTGGAGGAAATAAGATTTCAGATTATCTGGCTTACAGCTCATGAGCAATTTGCTATCAGGGCTTTTCGTTTAAGTGCTGTGGATTATTTGTTGAAACCATACAGGGAGGATGATCTCATTTCGTCTCTGCGCAAGGCTACTGCCACGGTTGATTATGAGAACCATGTAAAGAAATTGGAAGCGCTTACACAGCATCTTGGCGCTGGAGATAAAAAGCAAATCGTTCTGCACACCTCGGATGCCTTTCATGTTTTAACTATTTCAGAAATTATTCGCTGCCAGGCCGATGATAATTATACACATTTTATGCTTAAGGATGGTGAAAAGATTACAGTAAGCAAGCCTTTAAAGAATTACGAAGAAATCCTGAATGCTTTTGATTTTTGCCGGGTTCATCAATCACATCTTATCAACTTGCATCACTTAAAACGTTTTGTTAAACGTCGAAGTCCTTTTGTGATGCTCAGTAATGAAGACCAAATACCCGTGTCCAAAAAAATGCGCAGTCATTTGATTCGTTATTTAGAACAACTTACCGATTAAATTCTTGCTGGGAGGTATACAATTCTCTTTTAAAAATATCGAATACTTATTTCATTGAAATGTAGTGGTTTATAATATTTTGGATGCTTATCTTGTCATAAAATTACAGAAAAACCACGAATTATGAGAGCGAAAATTTTTACATCCATGTTATTAAGGAAAATTCCTGGACTACTGATAGGAATATTCTTTCTTTTTTTCAATTCAATAGGAATTTTTGGCCAGGGAACGGAATGGGTAAAAACCATGGGAAGTTCCACAGCCGATCAGGTTCGAAGTGTGGCTTCAGATTCTTTAGGTAATATTTATGCATGTGGTGATTTCACAGGAACAGTGGATTTTAATCCCAATCCATTATTAACAGATAACCGTACCGCTACAGGCTCTAATGCTGCGTTTATTACAAAATATGATGCAGATGGTGCTTATCAATGGACTGTTGTGTTAAATGGGGCTCATTTACAGTATCTTTGGGATATTGACATTATTCATACTGGTTCTTATAAGGGAATCTATGTGGCAGGAACTTATTCCGGTTCGGTTGATTTAGATCCTTTGGAAGGTGAAAGTATTTATACTGCACAGGAAAGCTTAGACTGTTTTGCAGCAAGGTACTCTTTGGAAGATGGTTCTTTGTTGAGTTCTTATGTTTATTCAGGTGTAGGAGATGAAGATGCCCGGAATATAGAAGTCACCAATGATAATTATGTCTTTGTTTCGGGGACTTTTAGCCAGCAGATCGATTTTACTCCGGACGATCCGGGATCGTTGCATTCTTCCAATGGAGGAGACGATCTTTTTGTTCGTGCTTTTCATGCTGTTGGGGGTTTATTTTACAATCGCGCCATTGGAGGAGCAGGAGCAGAGAATGCAATGAGTATGGATGTGGATGTCAACAATAATGTTTATTTGGGAGGTTCTTTTGAGCAGACTGTTGATTTTGATCCCGACAACACAACAACTTATGACCTTACTTCTGCAGGAAGCAAAGATGCCTATCTTTTATCGCTCGATTTTAACGGAGATTTTAGATTTGCAAAGCAAATAGGTGGAACTTCAGAGGTTAAGACTTCATCAATCATTGTTAGTGATGAGAGCATTCGTACTGCAGTAGAATTTGGGGGGACTATAAGCATGGTAGTTGGTTATGTAGGAGGGTTCCCTGTATTTCAGGAATTTAATTCATCCGGGGGCTATGACGTCCTGCTAACCCAATATGATCTTTCTGGTTCGATCAATACGGATAATCTTGTTCAATACGGAGGGAGTATTAACGACCTTTGCACAGGGCTTCTGGAAGATGGGCATGGAAATATCTATACTTTGGGTTATTTTGCCAGTACTGATTTTGATGCAGACCCTGGTGAAAATCAAATTCTGCACAGTTCCAATGGATTTTACGATATATATATGATTGCCTTTGATTCAAATTATGGCTACAAATGGTCTCGTTCCATAGGCGGATCCGGCAATGATTATGCATTTGAGGGTGTTATTTATCCTGCAGATAGTCTATATACCGTAGGTGCATTTAATTCCGAAGTGGACTTTGCGACCGATGGAGAGTCTATAATACGAAATTCTTCCGGAACAGAGGATTTGTTTATCCTAAAGACTCAGATTTATAGCAAAGAAACCGATATTGAAGATTTTGTTTTTTCAGAAGAAGCAGAAGCAGCAATTATAAATTCGAATGATCATACTGTGCAGGCGAAAGTACTTTATGGAAGTGATATAGCCAACCTTTCGCCTACGATAACCCTTTCGGGAGGAGCAAGTTCTGTGCCTGCCAGTGGAGTAGCACGGGATTTCACTTCTATGGTAAATTACCAGGTAATTGCAGAAGATACGGCCTATAAGCAAGATTGGACAGTTGAGGTAACCAAGGCCCTAAACCACAATACCGATATTGAAAGTTTTACCCTGGAGTCTCAAACCAGCCCGGCAGAGATAAATACAACGGAACATAGCGTTTCCATAGAGGTAGCTTACGGTACTAAGCTCTTGGCCCTGACACCTGTCATATCTGTATCCGAAGGCGGCGAAATTTCGCCCGCCAGTGGTGTAGAGCAGGATTTCAGTGGTCCTGTAGCCTATACGGTAACTGCCGAAAATGGGACGAATACCCAGCAATGGACTGTGGAAGTTGCAGAAGCAATGAATGATGCCACTGATATTACCAATTTTGTAGTTGATGAGCAGGTTTCTGCTGCTGAGATAGATAATACCAATCATGAGATCCTTGTTAAGGTAGAAGATGGAACAGATTTGACCAACTTAAGTCCGGATATTACTGTTTCTCCCGGTGCGTCTGTCAATCCATCTTCAGGAGCAAGCCAGGATTTTTCTGATAATGTAAGCTATACTGTTACAGCGGAAAACGGCACCGATCAACAGGAATGGATTGTTGAGGTGGCCTTTGCTTCCGGACTTGATGACCCCAGTATGAACGAGTTGAAGCTATACCCCAATCCTGTATCCGATAAATTGCATATTTCACTTTCCTTAGGAAAAGTAAATAAGGTAAATCTTTATGATGTTACAGGAAGATTAGTTTTAAGTAAGAAACCAAATCTTCAAAATTTTGATCTGGAAACGTCTATGATAATAGAAGGGGTCTATATTGTAGAAATATTTACCTCCAATAATAAGCGTTTTAGCAAAGGGGTGGTTATCGATCATTAAAGTTATGATTTGAAAATTAGCTGCTGTTTACCATGGGTGTGGACAGCAGCTTTTTTATTTCTAGAGCTTGCTCCATGTTCGTCTTCTTATATTATCTTTGCTTCAAAATAAAAAAGTTGTGGGAAGAAAACGTAAAAGATATCCTTTACTGGAAAATGTAAAGATTGAGAAAGTAGCAGCAGAGGGGAAGTCCCTGGCACATGTCGACGATAAGGTAGTGTTTGTTACAGAAGCGGTACCCGGGGATGTGGTTGACATCCAGGTGACAAAGAAAAAGAAAAGTTTCATGGAGGGCCGCCCTGTGAAATATCATGTTTATTCTGATATTCGGACCGAGCCTTTTTGCGAGCATTTTGATTTGTGCGGGGGGTGTAAATGGCAGCATTTGCCTTATGATTATCAGCTGCAGTTTAAGCAGCAACAGGTGGAAGATCATTTGAGCCGCATAGGTAAGCTTGATTTGCCTAAAACCAATCCCATCCTTGACTCTGAGAAACAGCAGTTCTACAGAAATAAACTGGAGTTTACCTTTTCTGCGAAGCGGTGGATGACCAAAGAGGAAATTGACAGTGGGAAGGAGATTGAAAACCCGGAAGCCCTGGGTTTTCACATACCCAAATACTGGGACAAGGTGATTGATATAAAAAAATGCTGGTTGCAGCCCGATCCATCTAATGAAATCAGGCTGGCGGTTCGCGACTTTGCTTTAAAGAATAACCTGTCTTTCTTTAACCTGAGGGAAAAGAAAGGCTTTCTACGAAATTTGATCATTCGCACAAGCCCAACTACTGGTCAGAATATGGTTATTGTTGTTTTCTTCTACGAAGATGAAGAAGGAATAGAAGCTTTGATGGAGAACCTCAAAGCTACCTTCCCAGATTTGATTTCCCTGATGTATATTGTGAATGAAAAAGCCAACGATTCCATAACAGACCAGGAGGTGATTCTATACGCCGGGAAAGACTACATTGAAGAGACCATGGAGAACATAACGTTCCGTATAGGTCCCAAATCATTCTATCAGACCAATTCCCAGCAGGCTTATCAATTGTATAAAAAAGCGCGGGAGTATGCTCAGCTTAGCGGAAATGAGGTGGTTTATGACTTGTACACAGGAACGGGCACCATTGCCAATTTCGTGGCAAAGGATGCAGGTAAAGTGGTGGGTGTAGAGTATGTTGAGGATGCAATCGTTGATGCAAAGAAGAATTCCGAAATAAATGCAATTGACA
>CAYVSF010000264.1:0-4857 GCA_964453775.1 uncultured Bacteroidales bacterium | reverse complement strand
TAATACCTGATTTGCAAAAACTTCTCGCTTACTAAGACCGATGGTCTCAAAATCTGCTTTATTCATAAAGACATATTTTTTAAAGAAATCAATGTTTTTACCGTCAAATACTGGTTGAAAACTGTAAGCCTTAAGATATAAAGCATCAATTAAATATTCTGCCTTTCTATAAGAAGCTTCATCTTTAACTTCCATATCCCAATAAGCTTGAATATTTTCGTCATCTATAATCCTTTTAGTTCTTTTAATATTTTCTTCCTCGTAAATATTATTTAATTTAATCTTCAGACGATAATGCTTTTTTGATATCCAATTGATAAATTGAGGTGTAAGTTTACACCAGGGTTTTTCGGAAATTGCCCTCTAAATATTCTCCTGGCGCCTTCAAAGAATATTCAGAAACTTTTCGATTAATATATTATTACTCTTCTAGATCTCTTTTATTTATTTATTCCAATTTCATAAAAAAGGAACCCCCTTGAGTAAATGTTTTACAACATATAAATAAACAAAATCCTCATAATTAGTGAATTAAATAATAACGTTTGCATTTTATATGATCTTTCCTACCTTGCAAAGAAAAAAATGAAAACGAAACTATTATTTTTAATTCTGAGCCTGTTTTTTGCTTTTTCAACTTTTGGCCAGGATGTAGAAGAATCGACTTTGCTACCCGATGCTGCTTTGCAGGAAGAAGATCACCTGGTGGTGCTCTGGACCAGCGGAGATGCGGATGTGGCCAAAAAGATGGTGTTCATGTACGTGTACAATGCCAAAAAGTACAGCTGGTGGAAAGAGATCACCTTCATTATTTGGGGACCTTCGTCCAAATTGCTGGCGGAAGATCAAGACTTGCAGAAGGAGCTGCAAAAAATGAAGGAAGAAGGAATTGTTCTTGAGGCCTGCAAAGCCTGTGCAGATCAGTACGGGGTTTCGGAGGACCTGAAAGCGCTTGGAGTGGATGTAAAATATATGGGAGTACCCCTGACCAAATACATCAAAAGCAACTCCCATGTGGTGACGTTTTAGGTCTTATCCAAAAACCTTTTTCAATAAATCGGTTACCCGCGCAGCCGGATCTTTGCGGATGTCTTTCTCTTCTTTGGCAATTTTGAGGAAGAGTCCATCCAGTGCCTTATTGGTAAGATAGGCATCCAGATCCACATTCACGGTTTCATAGCCGGCCAGTCTTCCCACTGTGGAACCTGCAAAATTATTCCACTTGCCGGTAAGCTGGTTCCAGGCTTCTCCCGTGGATATATTCCCAAGTAAATCCCTGTCTACCGATCGCTTAATTTTAGGTTGATAAAGATTAAAAAGCTGATCACGGGTTTTCCGTTCCAGATAGTTGGTAGCGGCATTGTCTGCCCCTTTCAGAATCCCCATGGCATCGGCAATGGTCATGGATCGGATGGCCGTAACAAACACCGGGGCAGCCTCCTTTGCTGCATCCTCGGCAGCGCGGTTGATGAGCAAGAGGGCATCATCTACAAGCTTTTCCCCGCCGGGAATTTTGCTGATGTTCTCCACGATCACATCCGCCTCATCGGGCAATGGAATACGCACTGCCGGATCTTTCCAGTAGCCGTTTACTTGTGCCAGCCGACTTACGGCCGTATCGGTGCCCACTTCCAGGGCCTGCTTCAGGCCGGAAGCTACCGTTTCCGAACTTAGTGGCCTACTATCGGTAGTTTGCATCTCTTCGGCAACCGCCATCAATTCGGCACAGGAATAGATGCCTATGGGTACTAAGAATAACAGAAGAAATCTTCGCAAATTTTTCATGACAGCTTATTTTTATACCAACAAATTAAGGTAAATTTACAAGAAATCAAATAATTCAGCATCATCGATAAGGTTTACGTTCCTGTCAAATGGCATAGTAAGGTAGTTGAAAAAGTAAACAAAGTGACCTTACAGTTGTTTGCTGAGTACAAGAACATCTAAAAAACCACAAACGAAATGGAAAACCTGACAACTTACCTTGAACCCATTAAGGATCTGGTCGTAAAATACGGGCTTCAGTTTCTGGGGGCACTGGCCATTCTCATCCTTGGTTTTATCATTATCAATGCATTTTCGCGTAAGCTAAGGAAGATTTTTAAAAAACGGGAAATGGATCCTTCTCTGCAAAACTTTCTCAGGGGTGGCATCATCATTACGCTGAAAATTCTATTACTGATCAGCATTCTGGCTATGGTGGGTATCGAAATGACCTCCTTTATTGCCCTTATGGGTGCAGCGGGACTTGCCGTTGGACTTGCTCTACAGGGTACATTGCAAAATTTTGCCGGTGGTGTGATCATTCTTTTATTCAAACCCTTTAAGGTAGGAGATTACATTGAAACCCAAGGCCATTCAGGCACGGTAAAGGAGATACAAATTTTCAACACCGTACTAAAAACACCGGATAACAAGACTATTATCCTGCCCAATTCTCCCGTTTCTACCAGTTCACTGGTGAACTATTCCACAGAACCACAAAGAAGAGTGGAATTTACTTTTGGAATCAGCTATGAGGATGACATCGACAAGGCAAAGGGAATATTAAATCAATTGATTGAAGCAGATGACCGCATTCTTTCAGATCCTGCCCCACAGGTTGTGGTAGGCGGACTGGCTGACAGTTCGGTGAATATTATTGTAAGGGCCTGGGTAAACAGCGCCGACTACTGGAACGTGTACTTCGAAATTTTGGAAGCCGGGAAGAAAGCTTTCGACAATGAAGGAATCAGTATTCCCTTTCCCCAACAAGACGTTCATCTATATCAGAAATAAATAATAAATCCTGAAACAATGAAAAAAATACCCTTAATTTTTGCATTTCTTTCGCTCATTGTATGGAGCGACAGGATAATTGCACAGGAAAATACAGAAGCACCAGCCGACAGTCTCCAACTTTGGAAGTTTGGAGGTGCAGGTTCCCTTACCTTCTCGCAGGTTTCCTTTACCAACTGGGCCGCAGGAGGTGAAAATTCGTACTCCTTGAATGGCCTTATGAATTTGCATGCCAACTACAAAAAGGACCGTACAACCTGGGAAAACACCCTGGATATGGGTTATGGTATTATTAAGCAGGGCGAAAAAGAAGTTCGCAAAACCGATGATAAACTGGAGTTCATGTCAAAATTTGGTTATAAAACAAATAGTAACTGGTATTACAGCGGCATGTTAAACTTTAAAACCCAGTTTGGAAAGGGGTACAAATACAACGATGCTGCCGGCACAAAACAACTGACCGCCGATCTTTTTTCGCCGGCTTATGTCATCCTTTCAGCGGGTATGGAATATAAACCCAATGATGATTTTTATTTCTTCCTTTCGCCTTTAACCGGAAAAGCCACCATCGTGATGGATGATACACTATCTGCCCGTGGTGCATACGGTGTTGAAGCAAATGAAAGCTTCCGGATGGAGATGGGTGGATTTATGAAAATGGCTTACACCAAAGAGGTACTGAAGAATGTTAAGTTAAATACAAAAGTGGATGTTTTCAGCAACTACCTGGACAAGCCACAAAACCTGGACATCAACTGGGAAGTGCTGATTTCTATGAAAATCAACGAATATTTAAGCGCCAACGTAAATACCATCTTGCTTTACGATGATAATATCAACTATGTGGATGACGATGGTGTGGAACATGGTCCACGCATTCAGTTTAAGGAGATCATTGGCGTAGGGCTTTCCTATAGCTTTTAAAAGATACAAAATTACTTTACAGCTGGTTTGACCTACAGACCGGCTTTTTTTATGGGTCATGGCTACAAAATCCAACAAAAACGATCAAATAAAGGCCAAATAGCTCTAAAATTTGCATCCTTCCTAAAAAGCCGTTATTTTAATACCGCAATTTATTATGCGGAACGACAAAAAGAAAATACTACTGGTCAATTCCAATATGGAAACCATGCCCTACCCGGTGGCACCTTTGGGCCTTGCTCTTATTGCCGCAAGTATTGAAAAATCCTATGATGTGAAAATTTTTGATGCCGCATTTTCCCCATCCCTTGAAATTGTAGAAGTCTTGGAAGATTTCTCCCCGGATGCTGTGGGCATTGGCATTCGCAATATCGATAACGTAACAATGGGGAGTTACCGAAGCTACCTGCATTCAATCCGGGAGGAATTAATTGCACCCATAAAATCCCATTGTGATGCGCCTCTGATTATCGGTGGCAGTGCAGTAAGCATGGCCCCCGAAGAGTTGCACCGCTATTTTGGGGTCGATTACGCCCTGGCAGGAGCAGGAGAAGAAAGTTTTCCCCGCTTGCTGAATGATATTTTTTCGAATAAAAAGCAGTTGCCACCTGTTATTCAGGCCGGCAGAAACACACAAAAGGAACTGCATTTGCCCGACTCCCGCATTATGAGACATCTTAATGTACAAAAATACCTCGAACGTGGAAGCTACCCCATCCAAAGCAAACGTGGATGTCCTTTCTCTTGTATCTACTGCTCCTATCCCACCATCGAGGGCAGCAGATACCAACTTCGATCCCCCCGGGAAGTGGTGGATGAAATGGAGCGGGTGAATAAGGATTTGCCCGGCGTACAGTTCGAATTTGTCGATGCCGCTTTCAATGCCCCGGAAGAACATGCCATTGCCATTTGCAGGGAAATTAAAAAACGGGGATTAAAGAACCCGCTGCGGACCATGGGCATCAATCCCGGACTGATATCCGAAGTACTTATAGAAGCTATGAAAGAAGCAGGATTTACACAAATAGATTGTACCCCGGAAAGCGCTTCGGATAAAATCCTGCGTAAGATGAAAAAGAACTTTCGCCCGGCAGAATTGAAACAGGCCGCCTCCATCCTTCGAAAATACGATTTACCTACCATGTGGTTTTTTAT
>CAYVSF010000263.1:0-4867 GCA_964453775.1 uncultured Bacteroidales bacterium | reverse complement strand
ATTCCTATTGATAATGAAACGATTATGCGTTCTGAAGGAAGTATATCCACTATTTTTAATTTTACTTTAGATTCACTTGGAAAGTGGGTCAATGAATTTAAAAACGAATATACATATAGTAACGATAAAATAACTCAAATTGACCTATATAAATGGATAGAAAGAGAATGGAGTAAAACAGCTTCTTCCACTTATGAATATAACATAGACAATTGCTTGCGAGAAATCAAAAACTCAGATGGAAGCAGAGCGAACTATAAGTACGAAGAGGGAAAAGGAAATCTAAAGCTTTTTTACTATTACCCGGAAGATCTGGTCTATAATCAACCAACAATTAAAAATGGTTCAAATGACATGTCTCAGATTATTTCATTCACTCCTTACTATTTAAGATATCTTTATCAAAACAGACAACAGATTTCTAAATAGAAAACTTAAAAAGCTTATTCGACAACTTAATCGAATAAGCTTTAAAGCGATATACCTATCTTTAACAACTAAAACAAGCCTTTACTTATATCCCTGCTCTTTAAAATATTCTCTTAGCAATACCTTCTTTAATTCCCTTTCCAGAACCAGGTGGCTTATCATTTCTGATATTGTTTCGTAGGTGTTGACAGCTCCTGCTCGCTGAATCTCTTTTTCCGAAAGATCAATCTGGTATAACAGCCCCATCAATCGCTCATAGTTCGTGTCAATCATACGACGAATATGGGCATCCAATTGATGAAGAAGCTCATCATAGGCACGGGCTGCTTCCCCCGAAAATTTCACGTCGAAGCCAAACATGGCAAAATCTTTCTGAACCTGCCGGGCAGTAAGCAAAATAAATTTTTCTTCTTTCTTGGATTGCTCTATTTGTGATCTGCTAATCAGCTGATTCATTTTTGCCTTCCTGGTTTAATGTCAACGAATATACGGCGGCCTCTATCTGTCGTAAATAATCACGTTTATCAAACTGGGGTGCATATACAAATCCATCCGCTGTAACAACCCGTTTGTTAAGGGTATCATAAACAGAAAGACTAATAAAGGGGCCTCCCATAAAATCCTTTTCGACACGCCACAAACCTCGCATTTCTATCATTGTTTCTTCATCAATAGTTACTTTTCTTAGATAGGGGTCCAGCCTTTTCTCAATAGTTACGTACGATCCTGCGGGTCCTCCCGGTACATATTTTTTTGTAAACTCATTGCGCTTTTCCACCACTAGATCTGTTGAAAAAACCGGAGCAGGATGCGGATAACTGTACAAAAACACACCACTTGTTACTTCAGGGGTTTCGTATTCATACCATTGAAAATTTGTGGTATCAACTACCAATTTATATCCAGCAGGTAATACCAACGAAGCATCAAACTTTTTCTTCATTGCCTCTCGCAGACCTTTTGCTTCATATTTTTTATAATTACTCATATGACGCTCGCGTTCGGCTTCCAACAACTTATGCACCAGCAAATCTCCCTTTTCCCTAAGTAAAAGGGCCATACTACTATCGTCCGGAGCAATAACATTGGCTACAAACTGAGGTTTGGAATGAACATTTCGCTGAATTAAAATCTTTGACTCTTCATAATCACTGGAAACCTTAGCCAAAATAAGATTCCGATGGGTCTTAAAGATATTGTTAAAAGCAGAATAAGGAATGTGAACCAAATCAAACAGAGGTTCTACCTGGGGCAATGCAGGGTGGGCTACAGTAAGCTTCTTCCTAAATTCGTAACCAACACTATTATCCCATTCATCCCCGTTTATCACTAAAACAACCTCTCCTGCTTTTCCTGTTACATTTGGAAGCAATTGGTCGTCTTTTACTTTATCCTTGCAGCCGGCAAAAATTAGTGCCGGTAGCAATAAAAACCAAAAATGTTTTTTCATCATAGTATAGTTTGATTTTTGTATGCTTTATATCCAATTCCAAACGGTTAATTCGTTTGCTTTAATATACGAATTATAGGAAATATAAAGGCAATCATCCTCTATTTATTCAGAAATATCTTCAACTTTGTCCCGGGCTTCAGATCTGTTTCATCAACGATCTTATTTTCTTTCTTCAACTGGGAAATAGAATTGCAATTAAATTTGCTGGCAATACTCCAAATAGTATCTCCTTCCTGAACTGTGTAGTATACAAAACGATCACTTTTATTGTTTTGTTGTTCCGATTTCTTTCTCCGTTCATCTTCAATCTTATTGGCCAGCTTCTTATCGACCCAAATCACGAGCTCCTGGCCTACGCTCAATTCATTACTGGACAAATTATTCCAAGCCAGAATATCATTAATGGTACAATTGTACAGAATGGCAATTTTATGAAAGTATTCTCCCTTCTCTACCACGTGAATCATTTTCTTCCTGCCATTTGTTTCTCCGGCTTCGGCCTTCAACTGATGATAATTCTTCACCTCTGCCTTTCCATTCATAATCGCTTCTCCATTTCTTAAAAAAACCAGCGTTTTATTTTTGGGTAGCACCAAATTTACAGGCTCCTGCATTTTAGGAATATGGTCTAATTTATACATGGGATTTAACATCCTTAAATCTTCCATAGGGATATCCAGCACCCTTGAAACATTTTTCAAGTCGAGCTTCCTGCTTACCTGCACAGTATCTACAGTCATGTATATAAACGGTGAAGGAATCGCTTTTATATGATGTTCTTTGTAAAAATTCATTGCATAGTTTACAGCAATAAATGCGGGAACATAACCTTTTGTCTGATCCGGTAAAAAAGGTTGTATTTCCCAAAAGCTGGTTTTCCCACCACTTCGTTCAATGGCCTTTTGCACTTCACCGGGCCCTCCATTATAGGCCGCAAGTGCCAGTTGCCAGTCGTTAAAAATCCTATAAAGATATTGCAGATACGAGCAGGCTGCTTCGGTAGACTTGTAGGGATCTCGTCGTTCATCTACATAGGAATCCACATGCAAATCGAACATTTTACTGGTATTGATTTTAAACTGCCATAAACCCACTGCTCCTGAGCTGGAAACGGCTGTTGGCTCCAATGCAGATTCAACAATGGCCAAATACTTTAACTCGAGCGGCAAACCATAACGATCCAGAGCTTCTTCGAAGATGGGAAAATACATTTCAGCTCTGCCAATAATCTTTGCCAGATGTTCTCGTCGTTCAATGGTATAAACATCAATATATCTTCTCACTACATCATTGTAGCTCAATTCGATGGGAGTGCGGTTATTTAATTCTGTAACACGATATTCATAAACCAAATCCGGAAAAATAGGCATGGAATCTGAAGCCACAACAAATTGATTTGTAGCTGCACCATTTATTCTATTCCCGGCATATCCTGTTTGGAAACCCAGCATTAAAAAGGCCAATGCTTCAACTGCTAAAATAAATGTGTACATCTTCTTTATCATATCTGTCGGCACTTAAATGTTCAGGTAAAAATAATATTTCTCCGTGTTTTATGGATGAAATGTTCTGAAAAAGCAAGCAATTTTTTTTCTTCAAATGCATTGGCCATAATTTGCATAGCAAAAGGAAGTCCTTTTTTTGAATTTCCAACCGGAAGGGTAATCGCAGGAAGGCCGGCCAGATTCGCCATCACCAGGAAAATATCTTCATACAACATTTCGGTGATATTCCTATTCCTTCCACCAAAAGGAAATGCAACATCCGGGGTAGTAGGCGTAAAAACAAAGTCTACTTCTTTCATGAGTTTCTTTAGGTTATCTGTAAGCAATCCCCTCAACCCCATTGCTTTTTGATAATAACGCCCGTTTCTATCCCCGGATAGCACATAAGTCCCTGATAAAATTCTACGTTTTACTTCTCTGCCAAAACCGGCACTTCTATTTTTTATAATCAGGTCCTCAAATGTTTCTGCGCTCTGCCCGGAGTAACCATAGCGTATTCCGTCATAGCGTCCTAAATTCAAAGAAGCTTCAGCTGGTGCAAGAGCATGGAATACGGGAATTTGAAGTTCCATATCGGCAAACTCGCTTTCCACCAACTCATGGCCCTCTTTAAGAAGCGCTTCAACAGATTGTTGATAGGCTTCTTTTACTTCCTCAGACATCCATTCCTTTGCCCCTTTAATAACTGCAATCCGGGCTTTCCCCTTCCATTTTAAATGCTGCGGATAGTCGGGCGCTTCATTATCCGGACAGGTTGCATCATAGTCATCAGCTCCGGCCATTACTTTAAGGGCAAGGGCCATCTCTTTAACAGACCGGGAAATAATTCCAATTTGATCAAAACTGGAACCGTATGCAATAAGTCCCCAGCGGGAGATCCTCCCGTAAGTTGGCTTCAAACCGGGCACACCACAAAATGCTGCCGGTTGACGAACAGAACCTCCTGTATCTGAGCCCAGTGCCAAATCACACAAACCGGCAGCTACAGCCGCAGCAGAACCGGAAGACGAACCTCCCGGAACGTATTGCTCATTTATGGGATTCAAAACTGGTCCGAAAGCTGACTTTTCACCGGAGCTCCCCATCGCAAATTCATCACAATTCAGGCGCCCAATAATAATAGCATCTTCATTTATCAGGCGATCTAGAGCTGTTGCCGAATAGGGAGAAACATAGTTCTCTAACATTTTTGAAGCAGCTGAACAAACATGACCGGCATAACAAATCGTGTCTTTAATGCCTATTATCATTCCTGCCAAACTCCCGGCAGTTCTTCTATCAACCAAACTGTCAAGTTCTTCGGCTTTCTCAAAGGCTTCATCAGCAAATACTTCCAAATAGGTGTTTAAATTTGATTTCTTCTCTATCTTCGTAAGAAAAGCACCCACACGTTCTTTCAAAGAGAGTGTCCCTTTTTTCCATTTCTCCTGTAATTTAAAAACATCTTCCATGACTAAACAGCTATCTATCATAAAAAAAG
>CAYVSF010000262.1:0-4927 GCA_964453775.1 uncultured Bacteroidales bacterium | reverse complement strand
CGAGATAAAAAACATTCTTAAGGAATGTATTGAAAACGAAGATAAGAAGAAACCGCTCACCGATGATAAGCTTACAAGTATCCTCCAGGAAAAAGGCTATAAAATAGCCCGAAGGACAGTCGCCAAATACCGCGAGCAGCTTAACCTGCCAGTGGCCAGATTGCGGAAAGAACTATAATCTACTATGCAGAAAAAGATTGCACAAGCCATATCCGTCATTTTTCATCCCAGCCTCATGCCTACACTGGGAATATTAATCCTTTTTAATTCAGATACTTATTTTGACTTCCTCAGGTACGATATTAAAAAAGTACTTTTTATTCTGATTTTTATCAGCACCTTCGTTTTGCCTATTACCTTCATCCCTTTTTACTACTTCCAAAAGCTGATCAAATCGATCAATATGGCTACCCGCAGGGAACGTGTGATCCCTTTTCTACTCACACTCATCATGTACCTATTTTGCTACTCATTACTCGTAAAAATAGGCGCACCACTGCTAATCAAACGGTACATTCTTTTTTCAGCAATTATCCTTGCTTTGCTCTTGCTTTCCCTCATAAAATGGAAGTTTAGCGTTCATATGGCCGGAAGTGGAGGTTTAGCAGGAGGTATCCTGGCCATGAGCATGCTCCTGAATGTTAATCTCAGCCTCTACTTTATACTTTCTATTCTTGTATCCGGATTGATCGGATATTCCCGGTTGCAACTACAAGCCCACAAAAGCTATGAAATATATGCAGGGTGGTTTATAGGGGCAGTCACTATTTTTTCAGGCCTTTATTTTTTCTGATAAACGCATCAATCACCGTCTTCATTTTCCCATGATCCATCACTTTTTCTATCCCCTTGTAGTGCCCCTGTTCTTCAAAGGCCTGCTGTAAATTAAATTTTTGCTGATCTTGAATCGCAAATGCTCCCTTACCATTTAAATACCTGGCCAGATAAACCTGCTCGGGCTGCCCGGGAGTGGGTATAAGCACTGCTTTTCTACCAGTTGCGGCTAAATCCATAATCGTGCTATATCCCGATCTACAAATGAGAAGGAAAACT
Source organism: uncultured Bacteroidales bacterium (assembly GCA_964453775.1). GTDB lineage: Bacteria > Bacteroidota > Bacteroidia > Bacteroidales > UBA12077 > CAYVSF01. The sequence continues at coordinate 3,874 of CAYVSF010000262.1, read as the reverse complement.
CTGGCAAAGTAAGGTAACAGGGTTTTCGCATTCATCACCGGTACAATGTCAATATTACCTTCCTTGCCAGCAGACCCGTTGATGTTTCCTTCAACTAGCAAAAACTTTTTTGACGGCATCTCAAGGGCCTGCTGAATAAAAATCCGCTTCATTCCACTTCGATGGGGCTCCGGACCAGACAACAACAACATCCCATCGTATTCCTTTTCAGGTTTTCCGGTTTTTAAACCCGTAAAACGGGAAAGCGGTCCAAGATAATCCAGCCCGACTTTTCTTCCTGGAGGGTAAGACAGCCTTCCTGAAAGACTCTTTTCTCCCTTAAAATCAGGCACCCAACAGGCCTCGAAGTGCCTGAGATATTTTGCTATTTGTCGATGGGCAAGCTTTTTTAAAAAGAAAAGTGATCTTGGCATCTCCGGACGCAACTGGTGACTAATAAGTACCGATGGAATATCTTTTATATAAAAGCCATAGCGATTATCGGATACAATAAGATCTGGCTCTTTATTTACAAAAGCCCTACGCAATAAGATATACTCACGACTGTTCCAGTAGAAAAACACAGGCAATCGAAACAAGAAAAACAGGCTTTGCCAGAACTTTCCCGCATACCGAACAGTGTAGGAGGGCACTTCAATTGTTCTTAAAAATGGATATCGCCTCTTCAGCCAGACCAGTGCATCGCCTTTTCCTCCTAGCCAAACCTCCCAGTCCTGTTCAAGAAAATAGTCGATGATGGGCATTACCCTGGTAGCATGACCAAGCCCCCAATCCAGGGCAGCTATAAAAACCACAGGCTTTCTTTTCATAAATTGTGGGGTTATTCTGAGATCTGTGTTTCAATACCCAAGGCCTCAACCTTTTCAGCAATTTCATGCAATCGTTCCGGGGAAACCTTACTTAATCCCGGAGCTGGGGTATCCCTGGCAATGGTATAAATCATGACCTTATCGGGCCGTAATTCCTTAATTTTCTCCAACCATGCACCTACGTGTCTGGTATCTGAGTTATCCAGCAATTGTCCCTGGTAACGGCCTTTTACAAAAAGCGTTTGCAAAATAAAATGCCCGTCGAATTGTTTTAATTGCGACATTAATTTTTCTACTGTAAAACCTTTTGGAGGTTGATTTAAAAGCTGTATCGTTTCATCAAATGCAGCATCCATCTTCAATATATTCTGATCTACCTTTTTCAGGGCTTTAACTACAGGGTCTTTATGCAACATGGTAGCATTGGAAAGCACCGCAATTTTTGCTTCCGGGAAAAAGTGGTTGCGCAGTTCAACCGTATCTTCAATAACACCCTCAAAATCGGGATGCATGGTAGGTTCTCCATTCCCGGCAAAAGTAATTACATCCAATACTTCTCCGTCATCCTCCATTTGCTGAAGTCGTTCACTCAACTTCTCGTATACCTTCCTCCGATCATGAAAGTAGGGCTTCACATTCGTCTCCTTATGCGACCATCCGCATTCACAATAAATACAATTGAAATTGCAAAGCTTCACCTCATTGGGCAGTAAATTAATCCCCAGGGAAACACCCAGCCTACGGCTTTTTACAGGCCCAAACACAATCTTATCAAATAGAAATGTTGCCATATCGATAGCTTAAGACCACAAATGTAAAGAAAATATTCATTTTTACGGCTGAGCTTTAAGGAACAAGTCTTTGGGCTTTGCTTTCGGGAAGGAGTTTCATCTGCTTTAAATCCACATGATCAATCCAAACAATTCCGGGAGATTTTCCTTTTTCGAAACGTCCAAATCGATCATCGATTCCAAGTGCCCTGGCACCATTGATGCTACTCCACCTTATTAATTCATCCAGGGGAATCCCCGGAAAGTGTTCTGCAATAATTTTCAATTGCTCCAACATTGATAGGCTTGGCGAGGAAGCATAACTGTCAGTTCCAATACAAATATGCCCGGTTGCTTTTCTAAAAGTAGAGATATCGGGCAGGGCATGCTCAATAAAAAGATTGGATTCCGGGCAAAAAGCAAAATAGCAGCTGTTGTTCTGCTGAAGAATATACTGTAAATCTTTCTCACCTGTATAGGTATTGTGCACAAGCAAAAGATTCCCGATTTTATCCAAATAAGGAAGCATGGCATGCAAAGAACTCGAATACTGCGTTTTAAAGAACATGCCGGTAGAAAAACCCATCTGTTCCAGCAATACTTTCAAAGCACCTTCCCCCTTCTTAAAAAGCTGGTTCTCCTCTGCTGTTTCCTGATTGTGCATAGAAAATGGAACGTCTTTTTCCAGGTGTTCAAGTAGTAACTTCCAAAGTTCGGGATGTATAGAATAAGGTGCATGAGCAGCATAAGAGACCGGCATTCCTTCTTCACGGTATGCCCGGTGAATCTCCTTAAAAGACTGCATCTTCTCTACACAGTTATCATCAAGTCCTATAACTTCAATAAAACTGTGATAATGCACCCGGCTCTCTTTTTTGATGGGCAAACAAAAAGATTCATTGGAGATGTCTCCCACAGCAACAATACCCTCATTATACATTTTTCGATCTGCTTTTTGGGCTGCATCCAGCTTTTTTTGTAATGTGGCATTATTTCTCTGTGCAGTTACATCATAAATAAAAGATGGCAAGCCTTTTCCCCGACTCATTTTATCTTTCAGATAACTCAACTCCAAATGACAATGGCTGTTTACAAATCCAGGCACCAGAAGACCCGGATAAAATTCCATTGATGATTCTTCATGCATTTCACCTCCGGGATCTCTGATATCTATAATAAAACCTGAAGCATCTATTTCCAGGATACCATATTTAATCCATGAAAATCCATCGAAAAGATAATGCGCAGATAAGCGTCTCATACTATCGATTTTCTACTTCCTCCTCCGCCTCTTCCTGCTCTTTAATTGCCTGGCGAATTTCGGTTTCCTTTTCATTGAGTCGGCGAATTACATCGTCATAGACACGATCCAAAGCGTTGATATAAAAGGCATAGTAATTTAATGTTGAATCAAATTGTTCCCGGGTGTATCCATATTTCTCAATGGATGTGGTGTAAATATTGGTCGTATCGTACCTGCTTGCATCTCTTCGCAATCTAGAATTTCCTGCCATTCCGTCTTTCAAATGTATTTCCACCAATATTTGCTTAAAATCCTCTTCCGGAATGATATATTCATTCTTGTTGGTCGACTTACAGGCAACTATCAAAAAAACAATAAAAAATATAACAACTCGTCTCACAATATCTCTTTTCTTTTGAAGAAAACACCCGGGAAACACCCGGGAATACTATTAAAAACTATATTAAAATTTCTACTTATCGAATATCATCAAATCTTACTCCCAGCATGACCTCATAAGTCCCACTAGAATAACGTCGCAATTCAGAATATGTTATATCATAGGAGAGTCCAAAATAAAACTTTCCTTCATAATTGTATCCAAGCATCACTGCCACAGCATCGCCAGAGCGGAAAGTTAATCCTCCCCATACCTTTGTATCGTAGGTGACTTTGGCATTAATATCCACCTGGAACTGTCCCGGAAACATGGATTTGAGTAAAATGGAAGGTTGCAAAACCCAATCTCTTCCCAAAAGAAATAGCATACCACCGGAAAGATAAATGTGTTGTTTCAACCGGTTGATTCCTTCATCATTGCTTACCGAATCTACAGGTGAATGCAAATTCAATTTGTTTCCCAACAATTGATGTGAAGATAAGCCCACATAATATTGAGAGGAATAAAGATACAATCCTATACTGGCATCGGGTACAAATGCTGTTTCAACATTTCCTGTAAAAACAGGATCATAGTCTACCTCATCTCCAATATTGATTTGCGTACCGTCCAGTTTGTATTGCATCAAACCAAAGGTAATTCCTCCGGACAA
>CAYVSF010000261.1:0-4937 GCA_964453775.1 uncultured Bacteroidales bacterium | reverse complement strand
ATTTATTTTAACGAAATAAATGCACTTCTTGGAGCGGATAAAAACTTTCAATTCGCCTGGTATGGCAATGCTCCGGATTTTAATATGGTTGATGAGGTGAACTATTTCAGGATGCATCAAATGATGCAAACGAATATGGTATTTATTGATAATTCAATTCACACGGCGGAGCATTTATTTAAAAATGAAGAGGTGCGTAAGTCTCATTATGGAAAAATACGCATGGACAATCCCTTTAATGCCCCAAATGCAATAGTTCCTAACAATGAGAAAGCAGACTTTTTTGGCCAGAATTATTGGGTTCGAAGCTCTGTCGATGCGTTGAATGAAGATCTGCAAATGGCAGTCATTTCTGATTATCTTTGGAATATCAGAAATTATGATCCTGTGCTCAGTACAATCCGCAACTTGGTGAGGATGTATGGCATTGAACAGAGCAAAAACATAGTACACTGGGTGGATGCCTATCAGAATTTGAGCGCTCACCTTGAACAATTAATGTATACAGAAGTCAATAACAAGCTTTTAAAGGAAACGGCAAGCGATTTGGAAACATGTAAACACTACCTGAACGTGCTGGAAGCCAGTCTGGATCATGGATATTTTATGCAGAAATTGAAATTTATCACTGCGGAGAAGGAAAAGTTATACTTGAATGTTATTGATAATTAAAGGATTGACTGGTTGAAAAGAGGCTAATAACTTCGAGACAAAGATGATCTGAATAGTAAAGAATAATGCTTAGATTTGCATCATTAAATATCGCTTATGGAAGAGGAATTTGATGATTTTTTTGGAAGTGACGAGTATCAGGAGCTTGTGACTCGTTACGAAGATATGAGGCGCAATAAGCAGCAGTTTTTCTTTGATGTGGTGGAGTTTGAAAACATTATCGATTACTATATCGATATCAATAAGGCCAACCAGGCCCTGGATGCCGTACAATATGCCAGTAAATTGCATCCAAGCTCCATTACCCTTCAAATGAAAAAGGCGCAGGTTTTCCTGGATAAAGGCAATTTTCGTCGGGCGCTGGAAATTCTTAATGAGGTGGAGCGGATCGAGTTCCAGAATCCGGATGTTTACCTGTTGAAAGGCATGGCGCTTAATGTGGCTAAAAGATATTCGGATGCAGAACAGGCGTTTGACAATGCTGTTGAATACGCTGGTGATGAAGAAAGATTGGATATGCTTCAAAATATTGCCTTCTCATTCGAGCATTTGGGAAGGTACAATCAGGCGCTTAAATATTTACACCAGGCACGGGAGTTGGATCCAAAGAATTTACTTATCCTGTATGACCTTGGATATTGCTATGAACGGATGGGAAATATGGAGAAATCGATAACACTCTATAAATCCTTTCTGGATGGGGATCCCTTCTCCGAAAATGGCTGGTATAACCTGGCGAATTTGTATTACCGTCTGGAACGCTTTAGAGAAAGCATTGATGCCTACGAATTTGCCCTGGCCATAAATCCTGATTTGAGTATTGTGTATTTTAATCTGGCCAATGCTCGTGTGCATATGGAACAATACGAAAAAGCAATCGCCGATTATAAGAAGTTTATTGAATATGATGGCGAAAATTCGGAAGTGGAATACTACATGGGCGATTGCTATGAAAACCTGAATGATCTTGAACATGCAATTCAGCATTACAGGAATTCAATTCGTTACGATGAAGAATATGCGAATGGATATTACGGACTGGCAAGTGCTTTGTACGAGGAAGGGGATAACCTGGAGGCATTGACCCAAGTGAATAAAGCCATTTCTATTGAGGACAATAATGCTGATTTTTTATATTTAAAAGGCAATATATACTACGGCATGGGAGACTTCAGGGGAGCATTGAAACCATACAAACAGGCTTATGCTCTCAACCCTGATGATTACGATTTTATCATAGCCCTGGTCGATGCACACCTCTCATTAAATCAATACGATGAGGCTGCTCATTTGCTACTCACAGCCCTGGATAAAAAAGAAGAGTTTGCCATTTATCATTACCGACTGTCATCTATCTATTTTAAAGCAGGGAACCAGGAGAAAGGGCTTTTCTTTGCTGAAAAAGGCCTGAAAGCGAACAAACATCTGTATCCTGAATTGTTCACCTTTAATGCTGACATCTACGATGAGAAAGAACTTGTAGAATTAATTCAAAAATATACCGATTAAAACACCGATTATCATGACACAGAAGTTCCCTTTTTTACCTGAACGTCCCGCTCAACCTCGAGATTATGGCATTACAATGATGATGGACAAGGGCTTGAGTTTACGTGAAGCGGAAAACTTTATTCAATCTTCATCTGAATACACCGATTTGGTGAAGTTGGGATTTGGAACAGCATTGATAACAAAAAATCTGAGTGAAAAAGTTAAATTATATAAGAGCGCTGGTTTGAAGCCGTATTTTGGAGGAACTCTATTTGAAATGTTCATTGTTCGTGGAATGTTTGATGACTATCGAAGGTTCCTGGAAGAGAATGAGATGGAAATGGCGGAGGTCTCGGATGGTTCTATTAATCTGCCCCATGATCAAAAATTAGAGTATATACAAAAGCTTAGCGAGCAAGTGACAGTTCTTTCTGAAGTGGGTTCGAAGCGGGTAGATATCTTCCTGCCTCCGGATGAATGGGTGAGCGAGATGAAGACCGAATTGGAGGCAGGTGCCTGGAAAGTCATCGCCGAAGCACGTGAAAGTGGTACCATTGGTATTTATAATAAGGACGGATCGGCCAATATAGCTTTGATTGAGGATATTCGCCATCATGTAAAAATTGAAAATGTGCTCTGGGAAGCTCCTAAGAAAAACCAGCAGGTATGGTTCATTAAATCCATGGGAGCCAATGTGAACCTGGGGAATATTGCACCCAACGAAGTTGTCCCACTCGAAGCATTGCGACAGGGTCTTCGTGGAGATACTTTCTTTGAGGAGCTGCCGGAGGATGTGGTGCAAGAATACCGTCCGGAATAATTGTGAGCTCGAATGAAACACAGCATAAGCTATTTGCACAACTTGCAAATAGCCTTTTTTATTTACTAAACAATCAATAGATGCAAAAATTCAGGCATTTCTTCTTAGTTATGCTGCGGGGTATTGCCATGGGCGCAGCGGATGTGGTTCCAGGTGTTTCCGGCGGAACCATTGCTTTTATTACTGGAATCTATGAAGAACTTGTTGATTCCATCAAATCAATTAACCTGGAAGCCCTTCGATTGCTGTTTGGAAAAGGTGTCACGGCTTTTTGGAAACATATCAACGGTTGGTTTCTTGTATCGGTGTTTGCAGGTATTTTAATTAGTGTTTTCTCCCTGGCGAAAATACTGGAAACATTGTTGTTGCACTATCCAATAATGGTGTGGTCTTTTTTCTTCGGATTGATAATTGCCTCGGCGATAACCATTCTAAAAAAAATCAGGCAGTGGAAACCGGCTGATGTAATTGGTATTGTGGCCGGAAGCATCATGGCCTATTTTATTACGGTACTGAGTCCTGCCCAAACGCCGGAAAGCTATTGGTTTGTCTTTCTTGCCGGAGCGCTTGCTATTTGTGCCATGATTTTGCCCGGTATTTCAGGTGCCTTTATTTTGCTTTTGTTGGGGAAATATGCCTTCATGATTGCAGCCATTAGTCAGCTAAATGTTACGATTATTCTAATATTTGCAGCGGGAGCAGTGATTGGATTGCTTACTTTTTCCAATTTGCTGTCTTTTCTTTTGCACAGGTTTCATGATATAACGGTAGCGGTGTTGGCCGGTTTTATGATTGGATCACTGAATAAGGTTTGGCCCTGGAAGAAAGTGGTTGAAACCTTTACCGATCGTCATGGGGAGCTTCAGCCTTTGGTGGAGAAAAATGTATCCCCGGGAACCTACAAAGAGCTTACTTCTGAACCTTCTTATCTAGGTTATGCAATTCTATTTGCATTGCTTGGTTTCTTCATTATTTTTATCTTTGAGTGGCTGCTGCCCAAAAAAACAGAATAAATGCAACCCTCATCCATTTAAATACACACCAGGGACATGAATCGAGCTTGCGAGCTTGCCGAAGGAAATAAAGCATAGCTTGTCCCACAATTGCGGGAAGGGTTTCAAGAGAACAGAAAAGATATGACAAAATTGATTTAGATATTAACTTGAAAAACAAATTTTTAACTAAACTTTATTCTCGTGAAAAGGCTCTATGGATTAATAGGATACCCATTGGAGCATAGCTTTTCTCCGGGCTATTTTAAGCAAAAGTTTGCTGCTCTTGGATTAAATGATGCAGATTATCGGCTTTTCCCCTTGGAGAATATTGCTGATTTTCCAGCATTCATGAAGCGCCATCCCGGTTTGGAAGGTGTTAATATCACCATTCCCCACAAAGAAGCTATTATGGCCTACCTGGATGAGGTTGATCTTGCAGCAAGGGAGATAGGTGCGGTAAATACCGTCCAAATTAACCAAAAATCAGAAAAAACTTATCTGAAAGGATATAATACCGATTATATAGGGTTCCGGAAGAGTATTGAAAAGGAATTGCAGCCCAAACACCGCATGGCGCTTGTTTTGGGAACAGGCGGAAGCAGTAAGGCGGTGGTGTATGCCTTGAAGCAGTTGAATGTTCCATGTCAACTGGTGTCGAGGAGCGTTAAAGCCGGCGAATTAAGCTATCAGGACCTGGATGCCGCCTGCCTTCGTGATTACCAAATAATTGTCAATACCACCCCGCTGGGAATGTTTCCTCACATTAACCAGGCTCCGGATATTCCATATCATCTCCTGAATGATTCGCATCTTTTGTTCGATTTAATATACAATCCCGAAGAGACACGCTTCCTGCAAAAAGGAAAGGAACAGGGAGCTGCTGTGATGAATGGACAGGAGATGCTTGAAATTAGAAATAAAGAAGGGATGACTTTAATTGAAGTCATAGTTTCACTAGG
>CAYVSF010000260.1:0-4939 GCA_964453775.1 uncultured Bacteroidales bacterium | reverse complement strand
TACCAATAATATCAACAGAAACAATAGGGTCTTCGGTGTATGCTAAAATGTTTTATCCGGATGGCACGCTAAAAGCAGAAGGTAAATACATTGATAAGAAAAAAGACAGCATCTGGAGTTTTTATGCTGAAGACAGTGCCCTCTTGAATAAGGTCCCTTATGACATGGGTTTAAAGGATGGCAAGGAACTCAACTATTATCGTGAAGGAGAAATATCAGAAAAAACCTTTTGGATTCAAGATAAAAAAGACGGCAAGAATATTCAATATTATCCCAATGGAAATGTAAAAATCATTATGCATTATGATAAGGGAGTTAGAAAAGGAGAATATGCCGTTTATCAAATAGATGGAAAACCTTTTATTAAAGGGAACTACCGCAACAATAAACGCCATGGGAAGTGGATATACTATAACACGGAAGGAGAGATAGAAAATACTGTGGAATATATAAATGGCGTAGCGGAAAACCAGGAAGAATTGGAGAGACTTGAGGACCAACAAATAAGAGAGCTTGAGAAGAATAAAGGTAAAATAGGTGATCCAAGAGAAAACATATACAATCAAATTCCTCCCGGTTAATTTAAAAAAGAAGCTCAAATAAGAATGTAATGAAAAAAAGAGTTCTACTTGGGATGAGCGGAGGAATTGACAGCTCAATGGCTGCATGCCTTTTATTAAGAGAAGGTTATGAGGTGATTGGTATAACCCTACGAATGTACAACCAAAATAAAGAACCAGGCAATTTCGCTGATGGAAAACATGCCTCCGACACTATCAATGAAGCAAAAAGAGTTGCTGAAACCCTGGGTATAGAACATCATGACATTGATATTCGAGAAGAGTTCAATGCAACAGTTATTTCTCATTTCATAGAGGAATATCTAGAAGGTAGAACACCCAATCCCTGTGCTTTTTGCAATAAAACTATAAAATGGCCCTCCCTGGATAATCTGGCAAAAAAATATGAATGCGAATTTATTGCAACAGGACATTATGCCAGAATTGTAAAAAAGGGAAACAAGTTATACCTTCAACAAGGGAAGGACAAAAAAAAGGATCAAAGCTACTTTATGTGGTCACTTACACAGGATTTACTATCCGAAATAATTTTTCCTCTTGGAGAATATACAAAAACAGAGATAAAAGATCTGGCTGCAAAAAAAGGGTTCAATGCTCTTTCTCAGAAGAAGGAAAGTCAGGAAATATGTTTCATACATGATAATGATTATCGACGCTTTTTAAAGGATGCGATTCCAAATGAAATAAAACGCATTGGTAAGGGAAATTTTATTTCCATGGATAATAAAATACTGGGACAACATCAAGGGTATCCTTTTTATACCATAGGACAACGAAAGGGATTAAATATAGCCTTAGGCAAACCAGCTTATGTAACAGAAATTGATCCTGTACATAATGACATCAGAATTGGCGAACGACAACATACCTACAAGGAAAGCATGTTAGTGAAAGACTGGCAACTAACCGACAATCTTAAGGAACATGAAACCAGAGAGATTAATGTAAAAGTTCGGTATAAAAGTCCCGCTGTAAAAGGAACAATTTCCAAATATAACACGTATTTATTTATACGATTTAATGAACCGCTTTTTGCCATTACACCCGGGCAATCGGCTGTATTTTATGCTGGAGACCTGGTCATTGGTGGCGGTGTAATTACCCAAGAAGCAGAAACAGGCATATAGATAATAAACATACCAACATTATGAAACAACTTCTATTCAGCTACTTATTTATATTTTCTGGGTTACTCGTCTCTGCCCAAACAGCGCCGAATAAATATTGGATCGAATTTACAGATAAAAATCATAACGATTATACCATTGATAAACCTGATGCGTTTTTGTCATCCAAAGCAATTGCACGACGAGAAAACCAGGGCATAACTATTACTGCACAGGATTTGCCGGTATCTGATTTCTATATTGACAGTTTGAAAAAGATAGGTGTAGAAATTCATAATGTATCAAAGTGGTTGAATGCGGTGACAATAGGCACTACAGATTCAAATCATCTTACACAAATAGATGCTCTTGATTTTGTGCAAAGCAGGCAAAAAACGGAAAGCTTGCAAAGCCATTTAAACGAGCTTAATTACAGGGTTGCTCCCCTTATGAGCAGTAATTCATACTACATTACAGATGCCGATTATGGCGAATCCGCCGAGCAACTTTTTATGCTAAACACACAAGTACTCCACAAACAGGGGTATGAAGGCCAGGGGAAAACAATAGCAGTAATCGATGCTGGATTCTACAAAGCCAATGAACTCCCTGTGTTAAGCAACTTATTCGCAAATAATCAGATTCTTGGATTTTATGATTTTGTAGCCCATGATGGCAGTGTATTTGAGGATCACGATCATGGCATGAAAGTACTATCAATTATGGGGGGATATGCCCCTGGAAATTATATAGGAGCAGCTCCTAAAGCAAATTACTGGCTTTTACGCTCCGAAGATGCAGGAAGTGAGTATATCATAGAAGAGGATAACTGGGTTGCGGCAGCCGAGTTTGCAGATAGTGCCGGCGCAGACATCATTAACACCTCACTGGGATACACAGAGTTTGATGATATCAGCCAAAATCACAGCTATGAAGATTTAGATGGTACAACAACAAGAATAACACAAGCTGCCGATATCGCTTCTGAGAAAGGAATGCTGGTAGTTGTAAGCGCTGGAAATTCAGGAAATGATGAATGGAAATTTATTTCAGCTCCTGCAGATGCCAACTATGTAATTAGTGTAGGAGCTGTAGACGCAGATGGTTATTATGCACAGTTCAGCAGTCAGGGGCCAACTGCAGACGGCAGAGTAAAACCTAATGTTTCTGCCATGGGCCAGGGAACAGTAGTGCAAACCACAGCAGGAAACCTTGCACCTGGGAATGGGACTTCTTTCTCGGCACCTATTATTGCAGGAGCTGCGGCTTGTCTTTGGCAGTATTTCCCCGAAAAAACAAATTTGGAAATAAAAGATCTGATAGAAAAAAGCAGCAGCCAGTATGATGATCCTGATTACTTTACAGGGTATGGCATGCCTGATTTTGGGATTGCTGCAGGATTGACTCCGGTGGATGATCATGATCAATTTAGCAGCTTAAAAGTATATCCCAATCCATTTACTAATACGCTTCATATAAAAACACATCATTTTTCCGGAAAGGAATGTCAGCTCAAACTTTTAGATATTACTGGAAAAACAATAATCCATCGTTCGGTAAAGGGAATATATAAAGGCAAAAGTATTGAGATATCCGGTCTTTCTAATTTGAAAAATGGCGTATATATACTCCAACTTTTTGGCAAAGATTTCGTACTACAGGAAAAAGTAATCAAACAAAAATAGTGATGGTTACTTTATATCAGGAACAAAAAACCTACTACAAATTGCATGATTCAGCAAACTACCCTTCTGGAGCTCAACACCCTGATAAAGGACACGCTCTATTCGTCCTTCGATCAAAGCTATTGGGTGATAGCTGAAATCAGCGAATTAAAAATCAACCGGAATGGACATTGCTATCTTGAACTTATTGAAAAAGATACAGTAGACGATCATATTATTGCCAGAAGCAGGGCGACTATTTGGGCCTACACCTTCCGTATTCTTAAACCCTATTTTGAAAATTATACAGGCCAACAATTGCAGGAAGGTTTAAAAGTGCTTTTGCAGGCTCGGGTTGAATTTCATGAAATTTATGGATTAAGCCTCAATATAAAAGATATTGATCCCTCCTACACCATTGGAGATCTTGAGCAAAAGAAACGTGAAATACTTCAGCAACTAAAAGATGATGGAGTTTTAACCATGAACAGGGAACTCCACTTCCCTATAGTTCCTCAACGTGTAGCAGTTATCTCATCAGAAACTGCAGCTGGCTATCAAGACTTTATGAATCAACTCGAAACAAACAAACAGGGATATGCCTTTTTTGTAAAACTTTTCCCGGCCTATATGCAGGGGAACAATGCCGAGGAGTCAATAATACAGGCGCTAGATCAAATTTATGAACAGGAAGAACACTTTGACCTTGTGGCCATCATAAGGGGAGGAGGCGCCCAGGCCGACTTTAATTGCTTTAATACCTATAGCATTGCTAATCATATTGCTCAATATCCCCTTCCTGTAATAACCGGAATTGGACATGAGAAAGATGAAAGCATAGCAGACCTGGTTGCACACATAAAATTAAAAACGCCGACGGCTGCAGCTGAATATCTTATTGAAACACTCTCCGATTTTGAAGAACACTTAATGTTCCTGGAAAATAGAGTTACGAATAAAACAATAATTCATCTTAAAGATCATGAAAAAAAGCTCCAGAAACAATCTTCAAGACTATTCAGCCTTACAAGAGACAGCATAAGAACAAATTATGAGCGTATTTATTACTATTCCAAACATAGTCGCTTCTTATCATTTAATTATATCCGGAAAAAACAGGATCGCATAAATACGAATTTAAAAGAACTAAAAAATCAATCTTCCAAAACTTATCTGGAAGGCATGCAAAAGTTGGAAGCATATAAATCCTTGCTTCAAAGAGGGAGTATCCATTTTTTGGAAAAATCTGGAAAGAGCCTGGAATTTTATTCGAAAACAAAAGATATTTTGGATCCGAAATCCATATTAAAGAGAGGGTTTTCCATTACACTTAAGGATGGCAAAGCAATAAAAAGCACACAAAAATTGAAACAAGGGAATAAAATAGAAACCCTACTTTACCGGGGAAAAACAGAAAGTATCATTACAGAAACAAGTAAAAAATAAGGAATCTTTCAAAATTATACCTATATTATAGAATTAATTTAAATAGCATGAGAGTTTTAGCTTTAAGATACATATTGTTGTTCTTTTTTGCCTTGTTTTGCTTCCACTCTTCCGGACAAAACAACCAGGTTCTTATTGATAG
>CAYVSF010000259.1:0-4974 GCA_964453775.1 uncultured Bacteroidales bacterium | reverse complement strand
ATAAGAATACCAATATTGTACTTACTACGCATAATATTCCTTATGGTTCTAAGCTGTATATCAAGAATGGTGATAAGGTGAAGAAAGGGAAGCTTATATGTGACTGGGATCCATACAATGCTGTAATTATTTCAGAGGTTGCTGGTTCAGTATCCTTTAAAAATCTCATTGATGGTGTTACCTATAAAGAAGAATCGGATGAACAAACCGGCTTCCGTGAAAAAGTAATCATTGAAACCAGGGATAAGAAAAAGAACCCTGAACTGAAAGTTCTTGATAAGGATGGAAATGTGCTGAAGAATTATAACCTTCCTGTAGGAGCACATGTGAACCTGCAAGAAGGAGATGAGGTAAATACAGGTGAAATACTGGCAAAAATACCACGTGCTGTTGGTAAATCTGGTGATATTACCGGAGGTCTCCCAAGAGTTACCGAATTGTTCGAAGCCCGTAATCCTTCGAATCCGGCAGTTGTTTCCGAGATTGATGGTGAAGTGAGCTTTGGTAAGATCAAGAGAGGTAATCGCGAAATTATCGTGAAATCTAAATCGGGAGAGTTGAAAAAATATCTTGTACCGCTTTCCAAGCAGATTTTGGTACAGGAGAATGATTACGTGAAGGCTGGTATTCCTTTGTCAGATGGTGCTATCACACCTTCAGATATTCTGTCTATTAAAGGACCCACAAAGGTTCAGGAATATATTGTAAACGAAGTTCAGGAAGTATATCGTTTGCAGGGTGTGAAGATTAATGACAAGCATTTCGAAATTATCGTGCGTCAGATGATGCGTAAAGTGATCATCGAAGATCCGGGAGATACAAAATTCCTGGAGAAGCAGGTGGTTGATAAGTGGGAATTCATGGATGAAAACGATTGGATCTACGACAAGAAGGTAGTAGAAGATGCCGGCGACACCAATGAATTTAAGCCTGGCCAAATTATTACTTCCCGTAGACTGAGAGATGAGAATTCTGTATTGAAACGTAGAGATATGAAGCCTATTGTTGCAAGAGATGCCGTTCCTGCTACATCCAGTCAGGTATTGCAAGGTATTACAAAAGCAGCTTTACAAACAAAAAGCTTTATGTCGGCTGCATCCTTCCAGGAAACTACAAAAGTACTGAACGAAGCAGCGATACTCGGAAAGAAAGATCATCTCCTGGGACTGAAGGAAAATGTAATTGTGGGCCATAAGATTCCTGCTGGTACAGGATTGCGTGATTACGATAAGCTTATCGTTGGCTCGAAAGAAGAGTACGAAAAGCTTGTAGAACCAAAAGAAGAAGAATAAAACAAAAATTAGTATGGCTGACGAAAAACCAAAAAAGAACCAACTGAACATTGATTTGAGTGCTGAAGTTGCACAGGGAACCTATTCAAACCTGGCCGTTATTACACACTCAAGTGCTGAATTTGTAATGGACTTTATCAGGGTGATGCCCGGAGTTCCTAAGGCCGAGGTGAAATCTCGAATTATACTTACCCCGGAGCATGCGAAAAGGCTTTTAAATGCCCTGAAGGATAATGTGGAGAAGTATGAAAAATTACATGGTGAAATCAAAAAATCAGAAGGTGGGGCGCCAAATATGCCGATGAATTTTGGTGGACCGACAGCACAAGCTTAAAATATCTCGTATTATTGAAAAAGGGTGAATCGAAACAGGTTCACCCTTTTTTTATGCCAATTTACAAAATAAATAATCGCCATATGATATAATAAGCGCCCATACCGGCCAGAACAGTTAGTCCTACCCAGCTGAGAATACGCAGTCCCTTTTTTGGCCTGTGTTCTTCAGGAACATCGCTGGATATCATTACTTTGTAGTTCATGTATCCCAATACGGGAGCTGTTAAAAAGCTTAATGTAGTGGCCACATCCACAAGAAAACTCATTTTTGTAGACAGGAAGTTGATAATAATTATAGTCCCCGCTAATAACACACCCAGCCATGTCCATGAAATCCAGTTCCAGGAATCTTTATTGTTACGTTTAAGTTGAGGAAACAGGAGTTCTGTCGTTGGCTTTAAAACTCTTGGGTAGGCATCTAAACAGGTGAGGGTAGTGCTTGACATAGTGGTTAGCGCTGCCAATGCTATAAAAATGTAAGCCCCGCTGCCTAAATTTTCGGTAAAAAGATTGATCAGTTGTCCTGAAAAAACAGAGCCCTGGCTTGAAAACTGCATGCCACTTCCATACATTACAAATGCACCCAGCGCCATAAATCCGATGGATAAAACAGCAGTTCCGATATACCCCACGTTGAAATCAAAAAGAGATTCTTTTACCGATATTTTTCTTTTTCCTGATTTATTTTTTGCGAGTGACCACATGGAGTGCCATACAGATATGTCAATGGCAGATGGCATCCATCCGGCAAATGCTATCAGAAGGGTGATATCTTTAAAGTCCCAGTTGAATTTTTCTGCAAAATCGGGATTGGGATGAAAGCCCTTTGTGGCAGCAGAAGCTACAGCAATAACCGTTGAAATGGCAAGTAAGCTAATGATAAATTTAATGACTTTATCAAGAAGGCTGTATTTCCCAATGGATACAATTAATGTGGCAATCACCAAAATAATAATGGTCCAGGTTAGTGTATCAAATAAATTAGGGAAAACGTATGAAAAAAGCCCGGCAGTAACCACGGTAATCGCGGCCTGAAGAGTGAACATTGTACCAATGGTTAGCAACAGATATAAAATAAGAGCCCATTTGCCAAGCGATCGATAACCATCTAAAAGGCTTTTTCCTGTGGCTGATGCGTAGCGGGGGCCAAACTGAAAAAAGGGGTATTTGAAAACATTAATTAACAATATAATGCCAACCAGTTGAAACCCATAAATTGCTCCGGCTCTGGTTGATTGCACCAGGTGTGAAACACCAATTGCCGCACCAGCCCATAATAACCCTGGTCCAAGTGTGCGTATTGTATTTTTGAGGTTCATAGGAAACAAGAAATTTTAGAATTTGTCGATAGTTTTATAATCGATTCAATTAGAAGAAATAACAGCCCGAATTTATAAACTTTTAAAATCTAATCATATGTTTCCTTATTTTTTTTAAGAAAAGCCTATAGGTATAACCGAATGGAATTGTCTTCTATTTTATTGATTTATCATATATTTTATTATTTTCGAACCCTGGTCGAATCTACAAAAATAGTCGTTATTGAATTAACACTAAACGGAGAAGACGACTTAGTTTTGTTTTGTAAACGACTAATTTTTATATTTGTCAACTTCAATAAAGAATATAAGAAAAAGAAATATCGCATGAAGGGATTTAACATTGTAGTACTGGCAAAACAAGTACCCGATACAAGAAATGTGGGGAAAGATGCCATGAAGGCTGATGGTACCGTAAATAGAGGTGCTTTAGCAGCTATTTTTAATCCGGAAGATTTGAATGCTCTGGAGCA
Source organism: uncultured Bacteroidales bacterium (assembly GCA_964453775.1). Classification (GTDB taxonomy): domain Bacteria; phylum Bacteroidota; class Bacteroidia; order Bacteroidales; family UBA12077; genus CAYVSF01. Next base: position 1,554 of record CAYVSF010000259.1, on the reverse strand, counting down.
GGCACTTCGTATTAAGGACAACTACCCCGGGACGAAAGTTATTGTGGTGACCATGGGGCCCGGACGCGCTTCTGAAGTAATTCGTGAAGCCATGTACCGGGGTGCTGACTGTGGCTATTTGGTTACCGATCGAAAATTTGCGGGTTCAGATACCCTCGCCACAAGCTATGCCATATCACTAGCTGTAAAAAAGTTGAATCCGGATATTGTCATAGCCGGTCGACAGGCAATTGATGGGGATACAGCACAGGTTGGGCCACAGGTAGCTGAAAAACTGAATCTCCCCCAGGTCACTTATGCCGAAGAGATTTTGAAAGCGGCTAAAAATTCAATTACCGTAAAAAGAAGACTTGAAAGAGGGATTGAGGTTGTGGAATCAAAATTACCTTTAGTGATTACGGTGCACAGTTCTGCTCCTGATTGCCGTGCAAGAAATGCAAAGTATGTGATGAAATATAAACATGCACACACGGTTTCAGAATTACAGGATATTGCAGAGGATTATTTGCAGCTTCACAAAGACAGACCTTACTTGCAAATCAATGAATGGACCGTGGACGACTTAAAAGCGGATGTTGATTTACTGGGACTGTCCGGTTCTCCTACAAAGGTGAAGAAAATCGAGAATGTAGTTTTTAAAGCCAAAGAAGCTAAGGTGATGGATGCTGAAAAAGAATCGGTAGATACGCTGATTAAGGAGCTAATAGAGAATCATACCATCGGATAGCAACTCCACATTCAATTAAGAAACAAAAAGAAGAAACAATGAATAATGTATTCGTATATTGTGAAATAGAAGACGGTCATGTTGTTGATGTAAGTTTGGAATTACTTACAAAAGGGCGCAATTTGGCCAATCAAATAGGCAAAAAGTTGGAAGCAATTGCAATAGGCTCCAATCTAAAGGGTATCGAAAAACAGATTTTCCCTTATGGGGTTGATGTTTTGCATATTGCTGATCAGAAAGAACTGGATCCTTACCTAACATTGCCACACTTTGCCATTGTTAAGCATGTTTTTGAAAAAGAAGAACCGGAAATTGGACTATTTGGAGCTTCTTCTGTTGGTCGTGATTTGGCACCCCGCATTGCCTCTGCATTAAAATGCGGACTTACAGCTGATTGTACCAGCCTTGAGATAGGCGACCATTTTGATAAAAAACAGAACAAAGAATACAAGAATATCCTTTATCAAATAAGACCTGCTTTCGGAGGCAATATAATTGCTACAATTATCAATCCTGATACCCGCCCACAGCTTGCAACAGTAAGAGAGGGTGTGATGAAGAAAGAGATATTTAATGAGAATCACAAAGGAGAAGTGGTAAAGATTGACGCCAAAGAGTTCTTGCAACCGGAAGATTTTGTGGTTAAAATTATTGAGCGTCATATTGAAAAATCCAAAGTAAATATTAAAAACGCAGGAATCATAATTGCAGGAGGATATGGTGTCGGTTCGAAAGAGAATTTTAAGCTGTTGTATGAACTGGCAGATGTTTTAGGTGGGGAGGTAGGCGCTTCCCGTGCAGCTGTGGATGCCGGCTACGTTGAACAT
>CAYVSF010000258.1:0-4974 GCA_964453775.1 uncultured Bacteroidales bacterium | reverse complement strand
TGATAAAAAAAGCCCGCTTGCCCCTTGAGGAAGGGCTCAAACTTCTGAAAGAATCCGGACTGGATAGTATTCCTGGAGGTGGTGCAGAAATCTTTGACGATCAAATCAGAAAAGAATTATGCCATGAAAAAAGTTCTTCTGAAAAATGGCTGAAAATTCATGAAGCAGCCCACCGAGCAAACATCCCTTCCAACGCCACCATACTTTATGGACATATCGAAACAAAGGAGCAACGCATTCACCATCTTAATACATTGCGCAATTTGCAGGATAAAACAGGAGGTTTCAATGCATTTATTCCACTCAAATTCAAAAGTGCAAATAATAATCTTAGCTATATCGGTGAGGTAAATGCCCTGGAAGATATGAAAAACTATGCTGTGAGCAGGATCTTCATGGATAATATTCCCCATATAAAAGCCTACTGGCCAATGATAGGCAAAGACATGTCACAGTTGGCTCTCTCATTTGGCGTGGACGATATCGACGGAACAATTGATGATTCAACAAAAATATACTCCATGGCCGGTTCGGAAGAACAAAAGCCTGTGATGACAATCGATGATATCGTTAAACTTATAACCGCGGCAAAAAGAATACCTGTAGAAAGAGATTCTGTTTATAATACCATAAGAACATTTGATGAATAAAATTTTCTGCTTTTAAAATCACCAACATAATTTTATCTTTGTCGTGGCGTTAATAGTATTGATTATATAAACAGAACCATGACCTTATTGCAATTTTTAGCCAGCAAAACCTTTTGGAAGCACCTTGGACTGGCAGTTGTTATTACAGGATTAATCATCCTTATAACTTTTCTGTCGCTAAGAATATACACGCATCATGGCCAGGCAATTTCGGTGCCCGATTTCAGGGGACTTAAGATTGAGGAAGCTCAAGAACTCGCTGATGATTATGATTTAAGACTTGAAATTATCGACAGTGTTTTCTACAACACACGCCCGAAAGGGAGTGTTATTGATCAAAGTCCAACTGTTGATTTTAAAGTTAAAAAAGACAGAAGAATATTTATTACAACGAATGCTTTTGCTCCCGAAGAAGTTAAGATGCCTAATGTTGTAGGTGTTTCACATAGACAAGCAAAAGCCATTCTTCAAAACAGAGGGCTTGAAATTGGAAAACTTATACATGTGCCCGATATTGCCATCAACAACGTTTTAAAACAACAATTTGAAGGAAAACAAATCGAGCCGGGAACCAGCATTCCCAAAGGCTCGAAAATAGATTTAGTGCTTGGCAAGGGATTAAGCGACCAAAGAATTACGCTTCCAAATCTGGAAGAATATACAGTTACAGAGGCAAGGGACCGACTTTTGCGGGCGGCATTAAACCTGGGTGCAACAATTTATGATGAATCTATCGATGACTTCCAGGATTCATTAAATGCGAAAGTCTGGAGACAATATCCCACATACAGAAAGAATCGCACCATCAGGCTTGGTTCTAGTGTCGATATATGGCTTAGTGTAGATTCTGCTAAATTTGTTCCCGATACAATATCCGTTAATACGCTTCCTAATGATAAAGAACCTGAACTTTAAAATATACGGTATAATTGCAATCCTTCTTCTTTCCTGTAATTTGAAGGCACAAGAAGTATTGGGAGAGTTATCCGTAAACCCTGCACTTAAAAGTACTATCAGCCACAAATCGGTAAAGGATCTATCTGACACATTGAATTTGCCATTTATTGATGACTTTGCCTATGATCAAAACTACCCAAATGAAAATTTTTGGATGGACCATACCGCTTTTGTTAATCACACTTACCCGGTTAACAGTATATCAATTGGTGTAGCCACGCTGGATGCTATTGATGGAAAAGGTCAATTGTACAGTAATGCAGACACTAAACCATTTATTGCCGATAGTCTCACCTCACGACCATTATTCCTTGGCGACGAGAATCTTAGTAATATTTATCTAAGCTTTTATTATCAACCGGCAGGTCTGGGTGATTCCCCTGAACCATTGGACAGTTTATTAGTACAATATTATCAGCCCCAAAGCGAAACATGGGAATCGATTTGGGCCGCTAATTATAATGAAATAGACTCTACACTCAACGAAACTTATATTTTAGAAGGTGAGGAAAAAATCCTGGAAGGAGATACGCTCCATAGACTATCTGAAAAATTTCATGCAGTTATTCTCCCCATCAACCAAAGCCGGCATTTAAAAGACGGGTTTAAATTCAGGTTTATCAACTACGCAAGCTTGTCAAACAATGATGCACTTCCAAGCATTGCAGGAAATGTGGATCATTGGAATCTGGATTACATAAGAATAGATACCGGCAGAACCAGCACAGATACTATATTGAATGATATCGCCTTTACACATCCCCTGGGTTCTTTGTTAAAAAATTACATGGCCCTTCCCTGGTCGCATTTCCAGGCTTCCAGCGCCACTGAGATGGAAGATACCATTCTAATCACCTACAGAAATATTGGTAATACCACCTGGAACATCACCCGGGAATTTGAAATAAAAGATCTTAGCGGCGATGCCCCACTCGAAACATTTACAGGTGGTACCGGAGAGGATATTCCTCCCTATACTTACGAAAGCTACGTGCGTGGAATTCGGTATATTTTCCCTTACAACCCGGCTCGCGATTCTGCAGAATTTATGATTACCAGCTATATGGAAACTGACACCATATCAAACAGGGCTCCCTATCGGTATAATGATACAATTAGATATCTTCAAAAATTCTATAATTATTATGCCTATGATGATGGTTCGCCCGAGAATGGTTATGGATTGTTTGGGGAAGGTACCAGTAACGGAAGAGTAGCTATGAAGTTTACCAGCTATAAAGAAGATACACTTAGGGGTATTCAGATGTACTTTAACCAAACCCTGGATGAGGCCAATCAACAATATTTTTCATTGCACGTTTGGAGAGTAAACCGTGAAAGTGGCGCCCCGGGTAATCTAATCTATTCCAAATCCGGAATTAAACCTGAATATTCTGACAGCTTAAACCAGTTCATCAATTATTCGCTGGACACTGCGATTATTCTCGACGGCGAGTTCTTTATCGGATGGAGTAAGACAACAACGGACATGCTCAATATTGGTTTTGATATCAATAATGATAACAGCGACAAACTCTATTACAATATCTCAGGAGAGTGGAAGAAATCAAAATTTCAGGGAACAGTTCTTATAAGACCATTATTTGGGAAAAAGTTCTCTACCGCAACCGGAGAAAAAGAAATAAGACAGGAACAACCACTCCCTGAAGTTAAAGTATATCCCAATCCTGCATCCTCCTACATTCATGTAGAACTGCAGAATTCTTTCCACAGCATAAATGGCATAAGGTTGTTTGACAGCTTTGGTCGGCAAATCCGTCAGTTTCAATATCCCGGTTCTTCTATATCGGTAAGCGACATATATGCCGGTATTTACATTCTATCAATCCAAACAAATAAAGGTGGAGTGATAAACAAAAAGATAATTATCTCACATTAAAAAAATCTGAATGGTAAAGGAAGAAACGGCGGAACATGAAGAGCAGGAATTATTTGAGCATTATAAATTTATTGCCGACAAAGGCCAAAATGCATTGCGCATTGATAAATTCCTTGTTAATAAAATTGAGAATGCTTCCAGAAGTAAAATACAGGCAGCGGCAGAAGCTGGAAATGTATTGGTCAATGACCATTCTGTAAAAGCCAATTATAAAGTCAAACCTGGTGATACAGTCTCCATTGTAATGGAATATCCACCGCGTGAAGTAGAAATCACACCAGAAGACATACCACTTAATATTGTTTATGAAGATGAGGATTTGCTTGTAGTTAATAAATCAGCAGGAATGGTGGTGCATCCTTCCTTTGGTCATTACTCAGGGACATTGGTAAATGCACTCATGCATCACCTAAAAGGCCTCCCTATGTTTCAAAGTGGGGATCAAAGACCCGGTCTGGTTCATCGAATTGATAAAAACACTTCCGGTTTATTGGTGATCGCAAAAAATGAGAAAACAAAAACATCTCTTGGCAGGCAGTTCTTCGACAAAACAACAGAGCGTAAGTATATTGCCTTAGTTTGGGGATCGCCAAAAGAAAAAGAAGGAACCATTGAAGGGAACATTGGCAGAAACCCCAAAGATCGCAAGGTAATGCACGTATTTCCCACTGGAGAGCAAGGGAAAGATGCTGTTACCCATTATAAGGTCATAGAAGAGCTGGGCTATGTAAGCCTTTTGGAATGTCAACTGGAAACCGGCAGGACACATCAAATAAGGGTGCACTTCAAATATGTCGGACACCCTCTTTTTAACGATCCGGAATACGGTGGTGATCAAATATTAAAAGGAACCACCTTTACAAAATACAAACAATTTGTAAACAACTGTTTTACGCTTCTTCCCAGACAGGCATTGCATGCAAAAACGCTGGGCTTCAAACATCCCCGAACGGGAGAATTTATGCAATTCACATCAGACCTTCCCGATGATATGGTTCAGGTAATAGAAAAATGGAGACGCTATATCGCAGGGCGGGAAAACGACTAAAATACCATCTTATGAAACGATTTCTTTCTGTCCTTTCTATTCTAATTTTTGTGCAAACTGCACTTTATTCGCAAAATCCAACATCAAAAGCTTCAGAAGGCCCTTTAAACGGGACAATTATAGCTATTGGCGGGCATGCCTCAGATGAAATCTTCCTGCCCCTTGTAAAAAATGAAGCAGGAAACACCGATGTCAAGCTTGTCGTTATTCCAACAGCCAGAGGAGATGAGTTCTTTAAAGATGACAGTACTTTCATCAAATTAAAGAAACGTTTTGCTGCCTATGGATTTGAATCGGTAGAGATAGTACATACCAGATCAAAAAAAACAGCTAACAAAAAGGAATTTGTAATTCCATTACAGGAAGCAAATGCTGTATGGATAATGGGTGGCCGGCAATGGAGACTGGAGGATGCCTAT
>CAYVSF010000257.1:0-4987 GCA_964453775.1 uncultured Bacteroidales bacterium | reverse complement strand
TTCCTGTAAACGAACGAATAAGCTAACTAAAACTGCCAAAACACCATTGAACCCTTCATATTTTATGACTTTGTCCTACTGGGAATAAAAAATTTTCAGTTGTGATAAAGGTACAAGCCCAGATTCTAACGGCACTTTCATCGGTTTGATAAACCCAATCCATGGTCTCTGCCAAATGAAAAATAGAAATACACCAGCTTACTCTGCTGCCTCAATTTTAATTAAATAGTTGCTTTTAGGTCCATAATGAAATGCAACTTTCCCTCCTTCTCGGCATTTTTCATAAAGTTCCGGGCCGACTTCGTATCGGGTATTATCCACTATGATATTGTAAGTATCATATTCATTCATTTTTTGACCAACATAAAGTGTTCCGCTACCGGCTTCAAAATCTTTATTTTGTTCCTTTTTCTGAACGATTTTTTCCACCACTTTTTTTTCTTTTCTTCTGATATCAGCAAGGTATTTTCCTATCATTAAGTAGCTTATGAATACTGCTAAAATTGCAATGACAAGAAGTGTTATTATAAATTGCTGACTGGCAATCACTTTACCCTCTATGATCACCCACTTATTTAATAATAGATAGGCACCGGCAGAAGCAATAATGAAGAATAAAACAGGCAGGATGTACCCTTTTCGACATTGATATCGAAGAGTTTTGATATCTTGCGGTGTTAGTTTTCGTTTCATGAAATTCGCATTTTAAAATTGCTGACAAAATTTAACCATCCGGCTTTTAACGAATAACAGACTGAAACTTTTCCAGAAGCTTGAAGAGTTGTTGTATTTGTTCTTTGTCCATGAACCACTTTTGATCATCATAGAATGAAAACTGCGATTCCCCTTCCAATACGGGAACAAAAGAAAACTGCTTATGATTCAGGGAAACCTTCATTGTTGGGCAAAGCTGAAAGCTTTCCAGCACGAGTTGTTGGAACTTGATATCGCCAATAATTTTTGCCATGAGCGTACGGTCATTCCCCTGAACAAAGGCCTGTTTATCAAAGCTTCGGTTGCCGGTCTTGAAGGTTCTTTTGCTCGAAAAAACATCAAAAATATAACGCTTCCTGATAACAAAACTGGAAGCCCTTGAGAAAGGAAACGGTGTAACCATGCCGGAAAATATCGTTACATCTGGATTCGTATAGAAGGAATCATAGACACTTACGAACACATTCGGATCTTTCTCATTCTTTGAAATGTAGACTTCATCTCTAAATCTTGGGTGCCGCAGAGGCCGGTTCGATTTATACCGTTTTTCGTTAACTTCAATCTCCCGGCCTAAAGATTTAGCAATATCCTTCAAGGCATCAATACTTAAAGTTCCTTCTTCCGTTAAATTCATTGTGTGTTGTCTTTGTAATTTGTTCGTTAATATTTGCGGAGATCGCTTTTAAAATGTGATATTTACTGTTGAAAGATAGCATAAATTTCAAGGCTAACCAAAAAGATATTGGAACCCGCATCAAAAAACATAGATCTCAACAATTTTTAAATCCTGCTGATTTAGAAATATATTTTTGCATAATAAACCTGGTTACCAAGTGTAAGTTTTACAATATAAACTGTTTTTTTGCTCCCTAAAAATGTTTTATAACGAGCATTATTTATAATTTTTTCTTTCTTAACCAAACTTCCGTTTAGGTTATATATTTCAATGAATGCCGAATTGAAATTTGTTAATTTATCATTTAAAAAATGAATTATTAGGAAACCCTCATTAGAATACATGGATACCCCTTGTTTTTTCATAATATCAACACTAGTTGAAATTATATATGTAGTTTTCAACTCATTGGAAGATGTATTTGGGTTTCCTGCAGAATCTACAGTTTGGTTTTCAGCTATATGAATCATTATATTACCCGGTGTTTCTGCTCTGGCAATTGCCAAAAAACTAATACTATCATTTGTAGAGAATGAATTAATTTCTCCGTTTTCAATATGAATCGCTGGTGATTGAAATCCAAGCACTCTTTCTGAAAAATCAATAGAAACATTAAATTGGGCTTCTACGATCGTATCATTTGAAGAAGAAATGGAAACAGAGGGTCTGGTTGCGTCATAATAGATATTAAACTCGGCTGCACTATTATTACCATTACCGGCAGCATCAGTTACCATATCACTTGCCATATTTATAGTCACTCTGCCATCTGTAACAGGAAAAACATCGCTTGACCAAACAGAATCGGCTTCAATCATTTCTAAATTGTCAAGAGATGCATTTGAAGCAACTAAATCATCCATAGTAAAACCTGTTACTTTCTCACTGAAACGGATGATAAGTTTAAATGCTTCGGCATTTGTCGGATTATTTTCATTCGATTCCAGGAATACATCCGGCGATTCTACGTCTTTTGAAGTGAATGACCAGTATTTTTTTGAAGTAATTCCAGCAAAACCAGAGCCTGCATCAGTAGAAAAAGAGTTCTCATCAGCTAGAATATAATACCTGGTATTACTTTCAAAATTATTAACCGGTTGTATAGTAATTTTAGAAGTTCCATCACCTGTAACCTGATCTGAGCCAACGCTAATTTCTTCGTAATTTGTATCGTCATCATGCTTCACTATATAAATATTTCCAGATTCAATATTCACATTGCTGTTAAAATGAAGATTCAAATTTTGATCTAAGGCGACATCAGAAGAATCGTTATGGGGATATAAATCAATAATTCTTAATTCAATTGGATTGGGTGTCTCTCCTGCCATGATTGTATTGAAATTGTATGATATCCAAATGAAATCAAAAGCAGAATTATTGGTTTCATCCACCTTAAATGAAAGCCCTTTGTTATAATGTGCTATCGAAGACATAATTACTGGAATATCGGAAGATTCAGCAGTAGAAATGGTGAAATAATTTATACTGTCCTTTGGATCGGAATGAAAATTGTTTAATGAATCCCCACTGTTTATAAAAGTATTTCCATCAAAACAGATAGTACTACCATTTTCCTGCTGTCCATCGGAAAACAAAAACACAAGCTTTTTTTCATTTGAATTATGATGGCTGAGTAATTTGTTTTTAGCATCCAGCAAGCCTTCACCCATTTTAGATGACCCTGAAGGTATTTGGGATGCAATATCACTGTTAATATCAGAGATAACATTTTCAGTAAATTTAATGAAGTCAGTTGGGAAAACACCTTCATCTGGTTGGATAATTGAGGAGTTAAAATAGCTTAATGAAATTGAGTCGTTTTCAGGTTCTATTTTTAAAAGTTCTGAAAGTATTTTATTGATAGCATATTTTGATTTATCAAACTTTGTAGTTATTCCATCTGCATAGGTTTCATTCATATTTTCTGAGATATCTACAACAAGTGCTATTTTTAAAGCCTGTCTTTTTACCGGTATTCTTATAGAATAAGATTCAGGTACCATGGAAGGATATTCCACAGAGACTGTAAATGTTATTTCAAGTGGACTATAAAGCGGATAACTGCATAATGCACCCATTTCCAATGATATAACTCCTGTTGGCGAAACTATTAAGCTAGACTTTTCTTCCGCCGAAGTGCATTGAAAATTTTCATTACCTTTCCAGAAATTTGTATGCACCCTCTCCAGACCTGACTCTATGGGTATAGTGAAAGAATAGGGTTTTCCAAATTCATAAGTTGGTAAAGTTAAAATACAATCTGCATCTGTGGGATTGGTAGAGCAAATATCGGGAACATCAACAAAATCAGTACTTGTGATATCAATAATCTGAGCTTTAATTGGTGAATATGAAATGAGTAAGATAATGAAACAACTTAGTTTCTTTAGTGATAAAGATGTTAAATCCATAGTCATAGTATTGCGTTGCTATTAGTATATTTAAACCTACAAGATAAAGAAATCCTTATGAATCTGAAAAAACTCATACTTTTGTTTTCCCCTATGTTTCTGTTCTATAATTTGATACACTTCCATCCAACCTTTCCCATATCTCCCATACTTAAAGTTGAACAGTCATCAAAACATGAAAACTCCTGTCTATCAGAATCAAAACTTGCTGTTCCTTAATTTAACAGAGAATAAGCTTTATAATGAGTGCATTATCACTAAAAGCCCCACTCCCTTTCGATCATCTGCAAGCGATACTTTAACAACTCATTGTCATTTCGGTCGATTTCCAAAAGCTGGTTTAATCTTTTGTTATAGGTAGCAAGTCTGTATACCAAAAACAGGGCTGCAAGAGCTATCATTACCGAAACGGTCGTCCAGTTAAAAGGAGCGTCGTTAAAGAAATAATCACTCAGACCAATCACAATAAAGCTGGTTATATAGCCAAGGCCAAATAAGATTCCGCGGTTCATTTTTTTTCTATGAGAAGCTATCAATTGGTCGGAGTGCTCATAGAAGCGAATCCTATCGGTGATTGAATCAATGATCAATTGCTTTTCTGCATTTAATTTATTTTTATCAAAACCTCTCTCATTAAGCAACTTACCTGCAACAATTTTCTTCTCAAAATCAATGGCGCCGTCATGCTTATAGTAGAAGAACAATTCTTCCGATTTTTCATTCTTAAAAGCCTTTTCCAAATCTTCATTCATGGTTAATAGATTTAAATGTTGTTAATTATCTGCTAATAAAAACAATTGGGCGTGCTAACCAGTTTATTATTGCAGGTAATCCTTCTTATCAATTCATTTTAGCTATCCGCATTTTTATACTTTGTGCCAGGCGATTATCGGGATTCACCTTAAAGCCTTTTTAAGATCCTTCTTTCCCAACCCAATTTTCCCGATGTCGAAATGTGCCATGGCCAAAAAAAGCATAAGCCTGAACAGTTTGGGGATAGCGCTCAATACAAATATGGAAAATATCAATAGCGTTTTTACAATCAACTCTCCTCGCCAACACATCCATAAAGTATTTATAATTAATTAATTGGTCATTTAGCCCTGTTTAGGTTTAATAAAAATTGTTAAGAGATAACAGCAGCAATCCTTTTGCTTCCCAAAATACTAAAATAGCAATTTTT
>CAYVSF010000256.1:0-4995 GCA_964453775.1 uncultured Bacteroidales bacterium | reverse complement strand
TGCAATCATTTGGAAAATAATGGTTAATCCATTGAAAAAACCAACAGCCAGGAGGGGTTTCATTTGTTTTTTTAGCTCGGGCAAATGCTTTCTTGAATAAATTAAGACCAATGGAAGTGTCCCAAATGCGATTGCGAGGTTGATAAAGAATGCCCAAAACAGGGCAGATGAACCCTGAATCCCCATTTTATCGAAATTGCTGGAAATACTCCAGATAAAAGCAACAGCTAACATAAGCCGGGGGCCTTTTGTCTTAAGTAGTGCACGAAAGGGTGCAAGCAAGCCTTCTTTGGCGTGACGGACATTCAGGAGATAAGCTCCGATTACAATTAATACTATACCAAAAATGCCATACAGACCGGGGAATTCACCCAGAATAATGGGAGAGGTTATAAGCATAAAAAGAGGGGTGAAGGTTATTAATGGGATGCTCAACGAAAGGTCGCTTGTCTTGATGGCCCGCATGTAGAGCACATTTGCTAGAATATTAAGCAGCGCCCCAATAGGAAGGGCTATCCAGAAATTGGTATCCGTCTTTGGAATTCCTGTAAAATAAAGCGCTACAGCAATAAATGGCAATGAAAAAAGGTACATGGCCAGTACGACTACATACTCGTCCACTTTTTTCAAGCCGGTTTTTCCAGCAACATCCGTTAGTGACCTGGAAAAGGCAGTTAACAATGCAAAACTTATCCAACCCATCAATAAAATTTTTCACAAAGATGTTCCAATTCTGCCGAATTTTCAAATACTTTATCGGTGGAGGAATTGTAAAGGTGTTTTGTTGGCAGCTAGAATTTGATTACCAGTGATAGCTGTGGTGTGTGTTGAATGGGATCCAGGTTCATCCCCATCTTTACCTGGATGCCGTAAGGATTGTTTTTATCCAGAGGGAAATTTAAGCATTCAAGGGCCCGGAGGAGATAGGTTTTGGATAATAAATAGTAGCTTACGGCACCGGTGAGGTATATTAAAATGCCTGTGGGTAAATAACCCGACTGTTCTTCCTCGTAGAGGTTATTTTCGCTGTCAATATCCTGATCAGCCGGATCTTCATTGCTTACCTGTATATGTTTGTAAATTAGCAAGGGAGAAATGACGTACATTTGGGTAAGACCAAGTATTCTTACAAGTCTGTAGGTGTTGATGTTTTGCAATCCCATTGAATCGGTGCGAACGTAGGGTCGAACATTCCCGCCGAACATGCCCACTTTCTCCCAGCTTTTTCCTTTATCCGGAGAGAATTCTCTTCTAGCAAGTACCACAGGAGTTAATGTAAACCAAACGGTTTTGCTCCGATAGTAGAGACTATCCATCTTTTTTTCTCCGGAAATGGTTAAACCCGGGATTTGGGCACTGGAATCCAGACTGGAGAAGAGTATCAGAAGTAATAAAAGAGTTTTTATGACTGGCTTAATCATTTTCATACTTGGTTAAACGAAAAAAAGATGCATATGGTACGATAACGAAGTATAAAGATATAACAAGCGGTGGAAAATTAATAAATAAAGCAATTCCTTTTTTCTGATTATGAACCGGTATATACGTTATATATTTGAATTTAAGTCTTTTATTTTATAAATTTACTGTTGATTCTTGCCAGATGATAGCTCTTACCTGCCGGTACTTCCGGTTTCCAGACTAATTACCTGAATTTTAAATCCCAAAACAATGAAATTATTAAAACTAAGTTTTATTTTTTTATTAGTTATCTCCATGTCGTCTTGCTTTACTACACGTGATGTAAATATCTCGGAAGGCATGGAAGATTACCTGGCCTCTGAAAAAGCAATTTCAGCCATTGAAAACTATTCTGAAGATCGTGTTGAAGTTGTAATCCTGGCTCCTGAGATTTGTGGATGTTATTTTGAAAAAACAACAGATGAAACTGAGAAAGAAGAAAAAGCGCCTTATCGTTGCTTAGGTTTTCCCGTTAATGGTAATAATCCGGAGGACGATATTAAAAAGAAAATAGAGGAAGATGGAGTGAAATCAAGTTTTGGAATGCTTTTTACTGATTTTGGAGATAATATCAAAGATGCAATGGAAAGGCATTTACGGGTTTATTTTAAGGAAGTATCGGTAGAGGTTGTTGATGCTGAAAGTTACGACGATAAATATATTACTACAAAGCTTGATTATTATTCGGAGTTTGCGCGTACGGATAATAAATATTTATATATGAAGATGCAAATGAAGGGCAATGGATCAACTCCCCTGGATGTTACAGGGGAAGGAATTAACGCGATGGGGAACGGTCATCTTGCCTGGATGATTCCGGTGGGAATTTTGACATTTCCTCTTGGATTTGCTATTGGAGCCATGGTGCTTGAGAATGTTGAAACCCAATTGATTGGATTTACTGTAGCTGAAGCCATAGATAATGCCGCTGCAGAAATGAGTAAAAAGATAGCAGAAAGCCCCGCTCTGGCAAGATCGGGGCCAATTAAGATTGTTGTATCCATGTAAATTAAGCAAAACTGCCTATAGATTGAGTAGATTTTTTTCCGGTTCGCTGGTACCGGCTAATAAATATCCGGGATTTTCAAGGTAGGATTTTAGTTTCACCAGGAATCCTACCGAATCTTTTCCGTCAATAACCCGGTGATCATAACTCAATGCAATATACATCATGGGGCGTACTTCTACTTTTCCATAAATAGCAACCGCCCTGTCCTGGATAGCATGCATGCCCAAAATGCCGGATTGAGGTGGGTTTAGAATTGGTGTACTTAAAAGTGAACCAAAAACTCCGCCATTGGTGATGGTAAAAGTGCCACCGGACAATTCATCTATGCTTATTCTTCCTCTTCTGGCCTTATCCGCCAATTCTTTGATTTTAAGTTCAATTTCGGGAATATTCATTGATTCGGCATTCCTTAAAACCGGCACCATCAGTCCTTTGGGAGTTTGAACTGCTATTCCAATGTCTTTAAATTCCGGACTAACAATTTCATCCTCTTCGATACGTGAATTTACCGAAGGATGATCTGTCAGAGCCAGGGTAACCGCTTTAGTGAAAAACGACATAAATCCCAGTTTTATGCCATGCTTGTCGATGAATTTCTTCTGGTATTTTTTTCTGATTTCTATGATAGCCGACATGTCAACTTCGTTAAAAGTCGTAAGCATTGCGGTTTCGTTTTTTACAGCCACCAGGCGTTTGCTCAACTTTTTCCTTAGCTGAGACATTTTCTGGCGATCTTCTTCACGGCTGATTCCTCCTTTTGCTTTCTCTGTTGACTTTGATTCTCCAACACTTTCCTTTTGATGAATGACGGCTTCCACTTCTTGTTTTCCAATTTTCCTGAGTCCATGAATGATATCATCCACATTTAGGTGGTGTTCCTGCATTATCTTTTTGGCTACCGGGGTAGCTTTTACATTTTCATGCACGCTTGTTTCGACTTCTTCTTTTGGCTCTTGTCCTTCTGCTCCCTTTTGCTTTGTATCATTTTGTGCTTTTTCTTTAGCCTTAACAGTCTCTTCCTGTTTCTTTTCTTTAGGGGTACTTTTCTCTTTTTCCGGCTTCGTGGCAGAGGTATCAATTGTACATGCTGTTGCCCCTACATTCACCGCCTCTCCTTCCTGGATTTTTATACTTATGGCTCCTGATTCTTCAGCAATAAGGGGCAGGGTTGCTTTATCCGATTCGATTTCAGCAATCTCCTGGTCTTTTTCCACATAGCTGCCATCTTCTACCAGCCATGATGAGATTTCTACTTCTGTAATGCTTTCTCCCGGACTGGGTATCTTAATTTCTACCATAGTTGCTTTAATTAGTCTGTGAAATAGGTATGTTGTTTTTTGATTTCTTCTCGTTTGCTACCAGTAACACACTGTAAACCACAATATTTATTGTTTAGTTCACAGGTGCAGGGTTTAAATACTTTATAGATAATTTCTTCCTGTCCAATTTGATGCAGCTTGTTGAGTCCCACAGCCGGACTACCACTGGCTAATCTTGCCACCACTTCAATGGGCACTTTTCCGAAATGATTCTTTAAATAATTCCATGCTCCCATGTTTTCCGGCTCCTCCTGAACCCATAACCACTGCAATGCATTGGAATACTTCTTTAGGATCTTTTTAAATTGCTTTCCCGGGAATGGTGCCAATTGTTCAATTCTAATCAGCGCAATATCCCTTGCATTATATTCCTCTTTCTTTTTTAACAGATCGTAATACACCTTACCGCTACAAAATACAACTCTTCGCACTTCCTTGATGTCAACATTATCATCGTCAATAATTTCCTGAAAGCTATTTTCGGAAAGGTCCTCTATCGTTGAGGTACACCTGGGGTGCCGTAATAAACTTTTTGGGGTAAAAACGATTAGTGGAACCCTGTAATTACCTGCAACCTGTCTTCGCAACAGGTGAAAGAAATTTGCCGGTGTTGTAGGGTTCACGATTTGCATATTTTCGTTGGCACTTAGTGCCAGGAATCGCTCAATTCGTGCGCTGGAATGTTCCGGTCCCTGCCCTTCATATCCATGGGGTAAAAAGAGGGTAAGCCCATTTAATACACCCCATTTCTCCTCGGCAGAACTAATATATTGATCAATAATTACCTGTGCAGCATTATTAAAATCACCAAACTGGGCTTCCCAAATGGTTAATCCATTAGGCACTGCAAGCGCATACCCATATTCAAAACCTAAAACCCCATACTCCGATAGAAGCGAGTTGTAGGCGTGAAATGAGGCCTGCTTTTCAGAAATATGTTTAAGTGGCCAGTATCGTTTGTCCGTATTTTCAATCGTAAAAGAGGAGTGCCTGTGTGCAAAAGTTCCCCGTTCCGAGTCCTGCCCGCTTATTCTAACAGGATGTCCTTCTTCTACAAGTGTCCCATAAGCCAGCAATTCGGCCATTCCCCAGTCCAATTTGTTGTTTTCGATCATCTTTTTTCGTTCATCGATGATCTTATTTACTTTTTTAAAGAATTTGTGATCCTTTGGGAGACTGTTTATGCGATCGGCAATTCTTATGATT
>CAYVSF010000255.1:0-5002 GCA_964453775.1 uncultured Bacteroidales bacterium | reverse complement strand
ATTCATGCCCGCATTCATGACAGCGCAAAACAGCGGAATAAAAATGCATATTCAACTGTGCAGAGGCAGCAACCGTATCTGCTTTTACTGCTTCAAATGCCGATTCAAACAATTCAGGAACAATCTGCATATAAGTTCCTATTTCGACATTTACCTGATCAATCTGCTTCAGTTGGTGCTCCTTCGCCAAATCTTCCAGTATGCGAAAAACATCTTCCACTATGGCGAGTTCGTGCATTTTTTTAACTTTTTATTATATAAAATGTCCTAACAGATCCGGGGCAGCATTTCTCCGGAAAGCATATTTACAATCCGTTTGCTTCCTATGGAAGTATGACAAATCAACATTCCGGGATGATCCTGCACCACCTCTCCTATTATCCTTGCATCCTCCCCTAAAGGATGGTTTTGCATTGTCCTGAGAATGTCTTCACTTTCTGCTGCATCGGCAATAATCATTACCTTGCCCTCATTAGCCAGGTAAAGCGGATCGTAGCCCAGTAAATCACAAGCACCTTTTACCGATGTACTCACAGGCACGCGCTCTTCATAAATTTCCAATCCGAGCTCCAGGGCTGAAGCTAATTCACATAAGATCGTTGCCAATCCGCCCCGGGTAATATCGCGCATAAAACATACTCTTTTATGTTTTTGCAAAATCTTATCTAACAACCCATTCAGACAGGCACAATCAGACAAGACCTCCGATTCGAAATGCATCTCATTCCTGGCAGAGAGAATGGCAATGGCATGTTCCCCAAGATGACCATTAACCAATATCTTATCGCCGTTTTTGATCTTATCCGAAATAAAAGCCTCTTTCACACAGGCATGCATACACCCGACACCGGCTGTATTTATAAACAATTTATCGGCCTTCCCCCGGGGAACCACTTTCGTATCGCCAGTAACTATTTTTACACCGGCCTTTTGGGCCTCAGCAGCCATTGATTGCACGATTCGTTTTAAGACCGAAATTTTAAGGCCCTCTTCTATGATAAAGCCTGCACTCAAATAGAGCGGCGTGGCTCCACTTACCGCCAAATCATTAACTGTCCCACAAACCGCCAGTTTGCCAATATCCCCCCCCGGAAAAAACAAGGGATCCACCACATAAGAATCGGTGGTGAAAGCCATTGTGGGTGTATCCCAGGAAATAGAAGCTGCATCGGGCAATTTTTCGAGATACCTATTCTTGAATGCCCTGACAAACATTTCCTTGATCAAGTCATTCATCTGGCTGCCGCCGCTTCCATGATTCAATGTTATTCGTTCAAACATAAGCACGATATTTATAATGCGCCTGACAGACCCCTTCAGAGGAAACCATACAAGGCCCCACCGGATGCCCCGGGTGACATGTACTTCCAAACAGCGCACAATCCTTTGGAAGCTTTAATCCTTTTAATATTTCTCCACAAATGCACCCCCTGTCCACGACTTTTATTTCCTTTACAGGCAATGGCATTTGCTTCATTGCATCCATAGAGGCATACTTGGGAGATAGCTGCAATCCACTTTTCGTAATAACCCCAAAGCCCCGCCAGTATTCATCCTTTAGCTCGTACACTTCATCCATCAAAGCTTTGGCTTTTTCATTTCCTTCCGGTTTTACAGCCCGCTTATACTGTATTTCAACAGCAGGCTTCCTATGATTTACCTGAAGTACCAATTTTAAAATTGTATGCAGGATATCGACAGGCTCAAACCCAGATATTACGCATGCAAGCCCAAATTCTTCCACCAGGAAGGTATACATATCCGACCCGGTAATTGCACTTACATGCCCGGGACAAATAAACCCATCGAGTTGTGATCCACCTGAGGCCACAGCCTTTAAAGCAGGAGGCATAATTTTTTGAGCAGAAAGCATAAAAAAATTTGGCAATCCTGTTTTAGCTGCATTTTTAATTGCAAGGGCATTGACCGGAGCCGTAGTTTCAAAGCCAATACCCAAGAAAACGACATTAAAATCAGGGTTATTGGAAGCAAGCTTTACCGCATCAGAGGCTGAATAAACAACCTCAACACGCGCTCCTTCTGCTCTCACTTCTTCCAGACTGCCATGCGACCCGGGTACTTTTATCAAATCACCATAACTGGCTATCATTATCCGCTCCTTCCGGGCATAGGCTATGGCGCTATCCACAAATTGAGCGGAAGACACACAAACCGGGCAACCCGGACCGGAAAGTAAACGAATACAGTCGGGAAGCAAGCCTGGAATTCCAAAATGATGAATGGCCATAGTATGGCCTCCGCAAACCTCCATGAAGGTATAGGTTCTTTCAACCTCTTTGTGAATGCGCTGAACCAGTTGCTTTACCAGTTCCGGATTACGAAAGGCATTCTGATAATCCATAGGCTATGCTTTTATTCCTGATAATAAATCACTTGGGAGACTTGTCCTGCTCTCCCATCTCGCGAAGTAGTTGCAAGGTCTCCCTCGCTTCACTTTCGTCTATTTTCTGAATAGCAAAACCCGCATGCAAGAGCACATAATCGCCCTCTTTAACATGATCAAGCAACTGGATTCCTGCAGTATAAATAACTCCACTAATTAAAACCCTGGCCTGATCGCCATGAATCGCTATCACTTTTGCCGGAACACTTAGACACATACTACTATTTTTTATGAGCTGCTATTGCTATTTGGCCCAATGCCAAACCGCCATCATTTGAGGGCACCATGGAATTTGTATACACCTCAAAATCCAAAAAAGACAGGCGATGGAGAAGTCTTCCCATGATGTATCTATTTTGAAAGACACCACCAGACAAGACCAATTTCTTAATTCCGCTTTGCTTTTTCATCTCCTCCGCCTTCTTTATAATTAAGGAGACCAGTCCATTGTGAAAAGCAGCCGCCATTTTTTGCTTTTCCACACCCGATCGAACATCTGCTATAATTTGTTCTATAACACCGTAGGTATCGATAAGCCGATCACCTTCAAAGACATATTCACAGTTTTCATTTTGGGAAGCCATTCTTTCAAGTTTCATGGCTGCCTCTCCATCATAGCTATTCTTAAAGGAAACACCAAGAATAGCCGCTACGGAATCAAACAACCGTCCTGCTCCTGCACTTAAGGGGGAGTTTATACCGTTGTCGATTTGCTTCGCCCAATTAATGAGGGGAACAATCTCTTTTATTATCCCATATTGTGTAAAAAAACCAAAGGCATCTTTACCCAGGAGTTTGTAGATATAAGACCAGGCAATTCTCAAGGGCTCCTCAACGGCCTTATCGCCTCCTGGCAGGGCTACTTCCTTAAAATGCGCAAAGCGATTATATTTTGTGTAATTGCAAACCATAAATTCACTCCCCCAAATCGTTCCATCTGGTCCATAACCGGTACCATCCATGCAGACAGCAAGAACATCTCCTTCGATTCCATTTTCTGCCATACAGGAAACTGCATGCGCATGGTGGTGTTGAACCTGGGTAAAAGGAACCTCACAAAACTTGCTCAACTTACGCGCATACTGTACAGAATGGTAAAGGGGATGCAAATCTGCCACCACCATTTTGGGGGAAAACCGAAAAAAATGCTCATACTTTTCTTGATTTTCCAGATAGTAATTATACACCTCGTGATTCTGCAAATCTCCTGCATATGGACTCATGATAGCCTGATTTTTGACGCCCATGGCAAAGGCAGCTTTCATATCAGCACCAGCTGCAAAAATGCCATCAACCGAAAACGGCAAGTCAATTGGAGAAGGCACATATCCACGGGAGCGCCTTATTAACTGAAAACTTTTTCCCACATACTGAGCAACAGAATCATCCAGTTTGTTCTCTATTTTGCGGTTGTAATAGATAATAGCATCCGCCTTATCCTTCATTCGGATCATTTCTTCTTCCCCTGAAATAATGGGATTTCCGGAAGAATTTGCAGAAGTAAAAACCAGTGCTTTTTGGTTAATAGCCTGAAAAAGCAGATAATGAAAGGGCATATAGGGTAAGATAGCACCTATTGTATCCAAGCCGGGATTAATAGCATTACATAACTTTCGTCTCTCATTAAGTAGCACAATGGGATAGCGCCACGAACTAAGCGTTCGCTTTTCATCATCCTGCATTTCACAACACTGTTCTGCTGTCTTTAAATCAGCAAACATCACAGCAAATGGTTTGTCTCCTCTTTTTTTTATTTTTCTGATTTTACCAACTGCTTTGCTGCTGGTGGCATCGCACACAAGGTTGTAGCCACCAGTACCTTTCAGTGCAATTACCTTTTCCTGGTTCAAAAATTCGCAGGCCTCCGATAGTATCTGCGGTAATTGCCTAATCTCTTTATTAGCCGACTGCATAAAATAATCCGGTCCGCAAGAATTACAAGCCACAGGCTGGGCATGAAATCTTCTATCCATCGGATTCTCATACTCCTCTTTACACTTGTCACAAAGTTCAAACTGCTTCATGGTAGTATTGTCCCTGTCATAGGGCAATGTTTGAATAATTGTGTACCTGGGTCCGCAATTGGTACAATTTATCAGGGGATAATAAAAACGATGCGGTTGCATCTGCATATCCCTGAGACAGTCTTTACAGACACCTATATCCGGACTAATTTCTGTGGAGGATGTGTTGGTATGCTGACTTGTTTTGATATGAAAATCCGTATGCGCTTCAAAAGTGGCCTGTTTTGTATCAATGGTTTTGATTTTCGCAGCAGGTGGTACTTCTGCTTTCAATCTTTGTAGAAATTTCTTGATTATTTCTTCTCTCCCTTCAATATGTATAATCACACCATCGTTTCGGTTGATCACCCATCCCTTCAGCTGAAATCTTTTAGCCAAACGAAAGACAAAGGGACGAAAACCAACGCCCTGTACCAAGCCCTGAATATTTAAAAGCAAAGCTTTCTTCGATGCAACAGTTGTGCGCAAAATCAGGCCCTTTCTTTAAGTCCGACATGATACATCAAACGTTCCAACTCAACCATAATATTGATATTATTGACCCAAACATTTTCAGGCACCTGCAGCAATACCG